>JALHDK010000053.1 GCA_022838965.1 Actinomycetales bacterium
CGCGATGTCCAGGTGGGCGACCAGCTGCTCGTTGGAAAGCCCGCCGGCAAGTGGCACGACGAAGCGGGTCCCGATCGTGACCCGACCGTCGGGGGTGCGGCGGGTGAAGCAGATCGGCCAGAGGTGGTCGCGGTTCCAGTCGTTCGCGGCCATCATCATTCCCGGCAGGTGCACCTCGTCGAGTTCGGGACCCCAACTGCCCTCCACCACGAGCGTCTCGCCCTCGATGAAGAAGCCGAAATGGAATCCGTCCCACCTCCCGGTCACACGATCGCCCGAGGTGCGCGTCGTGTAGCCCCGGGTCGCGAGCGCGGCCGCCACGCGGGTGAGGGTGACCTCGGTGGCGGTTTCCGGAGGGTCCTCCGGCCGGCGTCGCGTGGAGGTCATGCCGGCACTCCGAACGGGTCGGGGAAGACGGCGTCGAGGCGGGTCAACGCGCGCGGCAGCCGCGCCGCCGCGCGGGCGATCAGGAGCGTGAGCTGGCGGTCGCTCACCCCGGCATGGAGCCAGTGGGCCACCTCTCCAACGACCTCGAGGTGGCCCCGATCGTCGATGGAGAGTGCCAGCTTCACCCCATCGGACGCGCGGTTGGCCGCGTCCACCACCTCGCGCAGCCGTGCCTGGTGATCGACCGAGAGCCGCCGCGGCCAGCGGCAGCGGAAGACCAGCGCGGCGGGACGCACCGCGTCCAGCTGGACGTGGACCAGCATGCCCTCGGCGGTTTCGCTCACGAAGCGGCCGGCGTCGTCGCCGTACCACGTGCCGGGCGCGGTGGCGAGCGCGCTGCGTAACCGCCCCGCGTCCAGGGGGCGAACCTGGTGTGCGAGCATGGTGCAATGGTACGGCCGGTCATCGCGGTGGTGGGGGCGACGGCGACGGGAAAGTCCCAGCTCGCGCTCGACCTCGCCAGCACGCTCGGCACCGCCCAGATCGTGAACGCCGATGCGATGCAGTTGTACCGCGGGATGGACATCGGCACGGCCAAGGTTCCGCCGGCAGAGAGGCGGGGGATCGTCCACCACCAGATTGATGTCCTCGACCCCGCCCAGGATGCGTCGGTGGCGGCTTACCAGCGGCACGCCCGCGCGGATGTCGCGCGGATCCGCGAGGTGGGGGACTGGGCCATCGTTGTGGGGGGCTCGGGACTGTACGTCAGGGCCCTCCTGGACGAGATCGACTTCCCCGGCACGGATCCGGCGGTGCGGGCGAACCTCGAACAGCGGGCGTCCATCGAGGGGGTGACGGAGCTGTACCGCGAACTCGCGGTGCGCGATCCGGCCGCCGCCGCCATGATCGACCCCCGGAACGAGCGCCGGGTGGTCCGCGCCCTCGAGGTCATCGAGGTCAGCGGCCGGCCATTCACCGCCGTGCTGCCCCGGCCCGCCTACCACCAGCCCACGGTGCAGGTTGGCCTGCGTCTCGACACGCCCGCCCTGGAGGAGCGCATCGCGGTCCGCTCCGCGCGCATGATCGCCGCAGGCCTCGTGGAGGAGGTGGCGGCCCTCGGAATGGTGTCACGTACCGCGGCACGCGCCATCGGCTATGCGCAGGTCCGCGATCATCTGGCCGGGCGTCTCACGCTGCCGGAAACCATTGAGGCCATCGCCCTCGCAACCCGGCAGCTCGCCCGTCGCCAGCTGAAGTGGTTCCGCCGGGATGACCGCATCCACTGGCTGGACGCCGACGCACACGATCCGGTCGCCGCGGTCCTCGAGAGGCTGGACCGCGTGCCGGACTGAGCGGAGGTCGGGCCCGGCGATCGGGTCGCGCAGGTCAGTCCGATCGCTGGACCCGCAGCACCCGGAAGCCACGGGAGGAGGCCGCCCGGTCGCAGTGCAGGCCGAGGCCGGGGATCCACTGCTGCAGGCTGTCCGCCCCCAGGTTCCGCGCGACCACCAGTTCCGCCCGGCCCGAGGGCCCCAGTCGTGGCAGCCAGCTGGAAAGCAGGCGGTGGAGTGCCGGCTTGCCGATGCGGATCGGCGGGTTGGACCAGAGGAGGTCGATCTGCCGGTCGGCGAGCCGGGCGATGGCGGCCTCCGGCTGGAGGGCCTCGACGTTTCCCACTCCCAGCCGGGCGGCATTGCGCCTCACCAGATCGAGGGCGCGCTCGTTGACGTCCACCGCGAGGACGACGGCGTCCGGGGACCTGAGGCCGAGCTCCAGGGCCAGCGGACCCCAGCCGCAGCCGAGATCGACGAGCACTCCGGTCGGCGGGGGAGGCGCGACATGTGCCAGGAGCACGGCGGTCCCGGGATCGATGCGGTCGGCGCTGAAGACGCCGGCCGCCGTCTCGACCCGTACCGTCCGACCGGCCAGCCGGACGGTGATCTCGCGCCGCTGCTCCGCTGACGCGGGTTCAGCGGTGAAGTAGTGCTCGGACACCGCTCCACAGTAGGACACCCGGGACCGCGAAATCGGGTGGAGGGATGCTCCGCGGCCATGAGATCGTGGGATGCCGAACGAAAGGACGTCATGCCAGACACCCAAGCCGAGGACGTGGTCGCCCGGATCCTCTCCCGGGCCGGGACGGCCGTGGAACACGAGGGGACCGACGCGGGCCACCTCGACGTCGAGGAAAGGGCGGCACTGCGTCGCGTCGGACTCTCGACGGAACTCGAGGACGTCAGCGAGGTGGAGTACCGCAGGTTGCGCCTCGAGAAGGTGGTGCTGGTCGGCGTGTACGACAGGGACGCGGAGCGGGCCGAGGTCTCACTGAGGGAGTTGGCTGCCCTCGCCGAGACGGCCGGATCCCAGGTCCTCGACGGTGTGCTGCAGCGTCGACCGGCGCCGGATCCCACCACCTACCTCGGGAAGGGGAAGGCGGAGGAACTGCGCGACGTCGTCGCCGCCCTCGGCGCCGATACGGTGATCGTCGACGGCGAACTCGCACCATCCCAGCGTCGTGCGCTGGAGGACGTGGTGCAGGTGAAGGTGGTCGACCGGACCGCCGTCATCCTCGACATCTTCGCCCAGCACGCGAAGTCACGGGAAGGCAAGGCACAGGTGGAGCTCGCGCAGCTCGAGTACCTGCTTCCCCGGCTCCGCGGCTGGGGCGAGTCGATGTCCCGGCAGGCCGGCGGACGTGTGGCAGGAGGAGCGGGGATCGGATCCCGCGGGCCCGGTGAGACCAAGATCGAGCTGGATCGTCGGCGCATCCGCGCCCGGATGGCCCGACTCCGCCGGCAGATCCGCGACATGGCGCCCACCCGGGAGACCAAGCGGTCCGGCAGGCACCGGAAGTCCGTGCCCTCGGTGGCCATCGCCGGCTACACCAATGCCGGGAAGTCCTCCCTGCTCAACCAGCTCACGGGTGCGGACGCCATGGTGCAGAACGCCCTCTTCGCCACGCTCGACCCCACGGTCAGGCGGACCCAGACTCCCGACGGGCGGGAGTACACGGTTGCGGACACCGTTGGTTTCGTGCGCAACCTCCCGCATGAGCTCGTCGAGGCGTTCCGGTCGACGCTGGAGGAGGTGGCGGAGGCGGACCTCATCCTCCACGTGGTGGACGCCGCGCACGCTGACCCGGAGGGCCAGATCGAGGCGGTCCGTGCGGTTCTCCGGGACATCCCCGGAACGGCGGAGATCCCGGAACTCGTGGTCCTCAACAAGAGCGACATTGCTCCCCTCGAGGCCCTCATCCGCCTCCGTCGTGCCGTGCCGGGCGCAGTGGCCGTCTCCGCGCACACCGGCGCCGGGATTGGCGAGCTGCGGGAGCGGATCGCCGAGCTCCTCCCGCAGCCCGCGGTCGCGGTGGACGTGGTCATCCCCTACGCGCGCGGGGACCTGGTGGCCCGGATGCACGAGACGGGCGAGATCGACGTCGAGGAGCACCTCCCGGAGGGCACGCACATCCGCGGGTGGGCGGATCACGCCCTGGCGGCCGAGCTGGAGCGGGCCGTACGCCCGTGAGGGCTCCTGAGCGGCGCCGGCCACGCGAGCTGCGGCCGGCGTCCCGTTCACGAGCCAGCGGCCGACCCGAGACGGTAGTATCTGGCGTGTCGACCGCCGACACCCGGCGGCGAGATCGAAAGGGCAGACCATGAGCGTACTGGAACGACGTCCCACCAAGCTCGCCATCATCGGTGCAGGCTCAGTCGGCGCCACACTCGCGTACGCCTGCCTGATCAAGGGTGTCGCACGGAATGTCGTTCTCTACGACATCAACAGGGCCAAGGTGGAGGCCGAAGCGCTCGACCTGGGTCACGGTCTCCTCTTCACCCCAATGGGGAACATCGACGGCTCGGATGACATCGAGATCTGCCGTGACGCGGACATGGTCGTGGTGACCGCGGGTGCCAAGCAGGACCCGGGGCAGTCCCGGATGGACCTGGCAGGAGCGACGATCGGGCTGATGGAGAAGATCATCCCCTCGGTGCTCGCGGTCGCTCCCGACGCCATCTACATGATGGTGACCAACCCGGTGGACGTCGTCACCTACGCCGCCCTGAAGATCTCGGGACTGCCCTCCAACCAGCTGTTCGGATCGGGGACGGTCCTGGACACGTCCAGACTGCGCTACCTGGTGGCGCGCGAGACCGGAGTGGCCGTCCAGAACGTCCACGCCTACATCGCCGGAGAACACGGCGATTCCGAGATCCCGCTCTGGAGTTCCGCGATCATCGCGGCGGCGCCGATCTCCGACTGGCGCAATCCCGAAGGCAAGGGCATCCACGAGGCTGACGAGCAGCGCATCGCGGAACAGGTCAAGAACGCCGCGTACAGCATCATCGCGGGCAAGGGTGCGACCAACTACGCGATCGGGCTCGCTGGCGCCCGGATCATCGAGGCCGTGCTTCGTGACGAGAACGCGGTGCTGGCGGTCTCGTCCCTGATCACGGAGTACCCGGAGTTCGGTGAAGTGTGCATGGCGCTCCCGACGGTGGTGAACCGGCACGGGGCCGTGAGCCGGATCCTGCCACCCCTCTCGCGTTCGGAACGTGCCGGTCTCGTCGCCTCCGCCCAGTCGATCCGGGCGACGGCGGCGAAGTTCGGTTACTGATCGGCGTTCATAGCGCGCGGAGGACGGACACCACCCGCCCCAGGATGGTCGCCCGGTCCCCGAGGATGGGTGAGTAGGCGGGGTTGGCCGGCATGAGCCACACGTGACCGTCGCGGCGCTGCAGGGTCTTGACGGTCGCCTCGTCGTCCAGCAGCGCTGCGACGATCTCCCCGTTCTCCGCAACCGGCTGGCGGCGCACCACCACCCAGTCGCCGTCGCAGATGGCGGCGTCCACCATGGAATCGCCCGCGACGCGCACCATGAACAACTCGCCGTCGCCCACCAGCTGACGGGGCAGGGTGAAGACGTCCTCCACCGACTGCTCGGCGAGGATCGGACCGCCGGCAGCGATCCGGCCCACGAGTGGCACGGGCGTGCCCGCTGCCGCGTGGTAGGGCTGGGCTTCGGTTGACCGGGCGCCGTCGGGTGCCGACTCGCCCTCCCCTGCCGGCCCCGGGCCGACGAGTTCGAGGGCGCGCGGCAGGTGAGGATCCCTCCGGATGTACCCCTTGCGCTCGAGTGCGTCGAGCTGGTGTTTCACCGAGGAGGGGCTGTGGAGCCCCACGGCCTCGCCGATCTCCCGGATGGTGGGAGGGTAGCCGCGGGACGCGAGCGTGGCCCGGATCGTCTCCATGACGAGCGCCTGGCGGTCGGTGAGCTCGGGCTTGCCCATCGTCGGCTCCTCCTGTCAGCGGTGGGTGAGTGCCTCGGCAGCAGCTTACGGCGACCCCCCGCGAGTCTCAAACATCTGTTCGAGCGCGTGTCGTTTCTGTCGGTGGCCCCCGCTACTCTCGGGAACAGCCGTTCGACGAACACGCGTTCGAGGAGGAGGATCAGATGAGCGCCCTTGTGGCCGATGAGATGCTGTCGAGAGCTCCTGTGCCGGAGTCCAGGCCAACTCGGCCCGTCCTGCACCTGGTGCCGGATCGTGCGTGTCCGCCGAGGGTGCGGCTCACGCGTCGCGGTCACCTTCTCCTCAGGCTCACGACGTTCGTCTGCGCCGTGGCGCTCGCGATCGTCGTCGGTGCCGTGGTGGGACTCGCCGCCCGGCCGGCCGCCGTGCCGCCGACTGTTGTGACGACCGTGGAGCGTGGGGAATCCCTGTGGACGATCGCCGCGTCCATGACGCCGCCGGGCCGGGACGTCCGGGAGGTTGTGGCGCAGATCGTTCGCCTGAACGGCCTCCAGGATGACGTGGTGTTGGTGGGGCAGTCCCTGCGGGTTCCGGCCAGCCAGGCCGAGCCCTCCCGGTGATGGCCGTGCCGGGTGCAGCAGTTTGTCAACCGCCGGGCGGCCCGTTATGGTGCGCACCAACGAGTCGTCGAGGAACGATGGAGGACCCGCTCCCCATGCACTGTCCATTCTGTCGGCATCCGGACTCCCGGGTCATCGATTCGCGGACGCTCGACGACGGTTCGGCAATCCGCCGGCGGCGCGAGTGCCCCAGCTGCCACCGCCGCTTCACGACCCTCGAGACATCCACGCTGACCGTGCTGAAGAGATCCGGGGTCACGGAGCCGTTCTCCCGTGAGAAGATCGCGACCGGCGTCCGAAAGGCCTGCCAGAACCGTCCGGTGACGGACGACCAGATCGCGCTCCTGGCCCAGGGGGTCGAGGAACAGATCAGGTCGACGGGGATGTCGATCATCGACTCGAACGACATCGGCACGGCCATTCTCGGCCCACTGCGGGAGCTGGACACGGTGGCCTACCTCCGCTTCGCCTCCGTCTATTCGTCGTTCAACTCACTTGAGGACTTTGAGGAGGCCATCGCGGCACTCCGGGACAGCGGGCCAGAGGCCCGGCAGGCATGAAGGGAGGAGGACGTCGGGATCGTTCCGCCTCATCTGGTGCGAGGTGCCCAGAGGTTGGTGTTCGCGTCGACCGCCAACTCCTCAATCTCCGCCAGTTCCTGCGCGGTGAAATCGAGGTGGCGCAGGGCCTGCAGCGAATCGCGCAGTTGCTCGACGCTTGAGGCGCCCACGAGAGCCGAGGTCACGCGCGAGTCTCGGACCGCCCACGCGATGGCCATCTGGGCGAGGCTCTGTCCGCGCTTCCGGGCGAGGGCATCCAGGGCCCGGAGCCGGGCGATGACATCCTCTGTGAGAAACGATGTGCGGAACGAGTCATTGAGAGACGCCCGAGACCCCGCGGGGACACCCGTGAGGTACTTGTCGGTGAGCATTCCCTGGGCCAGGGGCGAGAAGACGATGGCACCGAGTCCGTGCGTGGATCAGCAGGTCGACGCCCACCTCGGACGCGACCTGCAGGGCCTCGCGGGTCTGCGCCGCGTCGTAGGACGAGATGCCCACATAGAGCGCCTTGCCGCTGTCGACGGCGTATCGCAGCGCCCCCATCGTCTCGTGCAGCGGCGTCGCGGGGTCGAAGCGGTGCGAGTAGAAGATGTCGACGTAGTCGAGACCCAGGCGGCGGAGCGACTGGTCGAGCGAGGCGCGCAGGTACTTGCGCGATCCCCATTCACCGTACGGCCCCGGCCACATGCGGTAGCCCGCCTTGGTCGAGATGATCAGTTCGTCACGGTGGTGTGCCAGATCGTCGCGCAGAACCTGGCCGAACGTCTGTTCCGCCGCACCCGGCGGCGGGCCGTAGTTGTTCGCGAGATCAATGTGGGTCACACCCGCGTCGAACGCGGCGCGGATGATCTCCCGCTGGGTCGCCACCGGGGTCGTCTCCCCGAAGTTCTGCCACAGCCCCAGCGAGATGAGTGGAAGCTCGAGACCGCTCGAGCCGCACCGCCGGTAGTGCATGTCGGCATAGCGGTGCGGGTTCGGCGTGTACATGGCACGACCGTACGCGATTCAGGCAGAGGGGGTGACCCGTTGCAGGACCCGCAATCGGATGGTGTCATCCATCTCGCGCAACACCGCGAGTGCTTCGGGAGGAAGTTCGGTGCCGAGGTCGGTGATCATGTAGCCGATCTCGCCCGCCGTTCCGAGGATCTGACCCTCGATGTTGGCGCCGTGCTCCGCGAAGGTCTGGTTGACGAGGGCCAGAACGCCAGGGGTGTTGCGATGCACGTACGCGATGCGGAACCGGGTCGACTCGCCGGGCTCCAGACTGAGCCGCGGAAGGTTGACGCTCATGTCCGTCGAGGCGGTGCGGATGTAGTTGGCCAGCTTGCCGCCGACGAACTGGCCGATGGCCACCTGGGCCTCCTGGGTGGAGCCGCCGATGTGCGGCGTCAGGATGACGTTCGGTAGCCCTCGCAGCTCGGATTCGAACGGATCCCCGTTCCGCTTCGGCTCCTCGGGGAACACGTCGATGGCGGCCCCGGCGATGTGGCCGTCGATGATGTTCTGCCGCAGCGCGGTGGTGTCGACCACGAAGCCGCGGGAGAGATTCAGGAAGATCGACCCGGGCCGCATCTGCGCGAACTCGCGCGCGCCGAACAGGCCGGCGTTCCGCGGTGTCCCGTCGACGTGGAGGGAGACCACGTCCGAGTTGCGCAGGACCTCCGCCATGGATCGACAGCGCCGGGCGTTGCCGAGGGCAAGGCGTTCCGCGGTGTCGTAGAAGAGCACCCGCATGCCGAGCGCCTCGGCGACCACGGAGAGCTGGGTGCCGATGTTGCCGTAGCCGATGATGCCCAAGGTGCGCCCGCGCACCTCGTGCGATCCGGACGCGGACTTCTCCCACACCCCGAAGTGGAGGGCGCGGTCCCGCTCCGTCAGTCGGCGCATCAGGGCGATGATCTCGCCGATGGCGAGCTCCACGACGGAGCGGGTGTTCGAGAACGGCGCATTGAACACCGCGATGCCCTGCCGCGCTGCGGCTCGCAGATCGATCTGGTTCGTGCCGATGCAGAAGGCCCCGATCGCCTCGAGCTGCGGGTTGGCGGCGAGAACCCGGGCGCTCACCGTCGTCGTCGACCGGATGCCCAGCACCCGCACGCCGGCGAGCGCCTCGATGAGCTCGTCCTCTTCCAGGGCGCCGGGATGCCGCGTGACAGTCAACCCCACCGACTGGAGGAGGGGATCCGCCTCGGGATGGGGGTTCTCCAGCAATAGAGCCGTCGCCACGAGAGTATCGTTCCTCACGCCCGGCGCGCGGCGTGCGGCTGGTTCACAGAATGGTCCTCAGGCCAGCCATCGGGCAGTTCGTCACGGTACACGGCGTGGAGCCGCCGGGTGGGCCGTGTCATCGCGACGTACACGTCCCCGACGGAGACGGCGGCAATGTGGGCGGGCTCCACCACCACCACGACATCGAACTCGAGGCCCTTCGCCCCGGGTGCATCGAGAACAACCAGGGGAGCGCGCAGCGGATGGCCGTCCGGTGAGACCAGAGCTTCACCCACGGCTTCCGCGAGCTCCGCCCGGACCCCTGCGAGCTGGTCGGAGGGCGCGATGACCGCCATCTTCCCGCGCCCGAGTCCGCGGAGTTCGGCGGTGACCACATCGACGAGGACGTCCCGCCAGTGTCCCCGCGTCGTGACGAGTGAGTGCGGGACGTCGCGGGCGGCGGTCAGGGGCAGGTAGTCCCCCGGAGCATTCGCCATGAGCACCGACGTGGCGGCGTGCAGCACCGTCGCGGGGGTGCGGTAGCTGACGGTCAGGGCGGCCTGCCGGACATGCTCTCTGCCCGCCTTTCCCATCAGCGACCGCCACGACGTGGCCGGTTGCGATGACGATCGCTGCGCCAGGTCGCCCACGACGGTCATCGAGCGCAGCGGGCAGCGACGGAGCAGGGCACGCCATGCCATGGGGGAGAGCTCCTGGGCCTCGTCGACGACGATGTGTCCGAACGTCCACGTCCGGTCGTTGGCCGCCTTCTCCGCCAGCGTCAACCGCGGCCCGTGGGGCGCGAAACGGGCCGCGAGCATCGACGCGTTGACCATGCCGCCGCCGAGGTCCTGCGCGTCGATGGCTGCCTGGGCGAACTCGACCTGTTCACGGGCGCTGGCCTGTTCCACCAGTCGGGCACGTCGCGCCTCCGCCTCCTCGTGGGGGCCGAGCAGTTCAGCGAGTTCATCGAGAATGGGGATGTCGGAGATGGTCCACCCGCTCCCGGGCTCGCGGTAGAGCAGGTCGCGCTCGCTCTGCGAGAACTTGGGGGCGTAACGCGCGAGCAACTCGGGCCGGGCGTAGAGCTTCTCGAGCAGGCCGTGGGGAGTTGTGGGCATCCAGCAGAGGTTCAGTGCGATCCGGACCTCGCGGTTGGTGCGCACATCCTCGTAGAGATACGAGTAGTCGTCGTCCTCGTCGAGACCGCGCGCCTTGGCGTACTGCCTGACGAGGTCCTCCAGCATCGCCAGCACGAAGGGTGTGCGGGCCTCGTTGTGCGTCGGGGCGGCGCGCCGGGCGCGGGCCATGGCGCGCTGGACGGCCGCGGGAGTGATCGCGACCTTCACGCCCTCGATCGTGATCTCCTGCGTCTCGGTCGGCACGCGCTGCAGTGCCCTGACCGCGCGCTCGACCACGTTCGCCATCTCCAGATCGCCCTTGATCCGGGCGATCGGCTCCGGATCGCGTGTTCGGGTGCTGGTACCCGGCAACAGGTCGCCCATGGTCGTCGAGACGACGTCGTTCTCGCCGAGGGACGGCAGCACCTGGTCGATGTAGTCGAGGAACACGCGGGTGGGGCCGACCACCAGGACACCGGAGCGCTGCAGCCGCTCGCGGTGCGCGTAGAGCAGATAGGCGGCCCGGTGCAGAGCGACCGCCGTTTTGCCGGTGCCGGGGCCTCCTTGCACCACCAGGATGCCCTCGACGTCATCGCGGATGATGGCATCCTGTTCGGCCTGGATCGTCGCGACGATGTCCCCCATGCGACCCTCGCGTGCCGCGGAGAGGGCGGCGAAGAGGGCGCCCTCTCCCGTGAGCGACGTCGCGACGTCCTCGGTCAGGTCCCGGGCGTTGAGGAGCTCGTCCTCGATCCTGACGACGACGCGGCCTTCCGTGGTGATGTGACGACGGCGCACGACGGCGCCGGGATGCGCGGCGGTTGCCTGGTAGAACGGCCTGGCCGACGGGGCGCGCCAGTCGACGAGCAGTTGCTCCTGGTCCTCGCTCAGAATCCCGATGCGCCCCACGTACCTGGTCTCCCCGTCCGCCAGGTCAAGGCGGCCGAAGACGAGGCGGTTCTCCACCTGGTCAAGGCGGGCGATCATGTCCTCGTAGTGGGCGGCGAAGGCATCCCGTTCCGAGCGGTTCTGGGGAGAACCACTCGGGCCCGTCCGCCGCACGTTCGCGAGATTGCGCCGGTAGGTGCGGCGCATGGCGTCCAGCCGGCTGTAGACCCGGTCGACATGGCGCTGCTCGTGCGCGATCTCGCGGGCTTCGGCATCCTCATCCACGCACACGTCCCTTCTGGTGGGCGGACACTCCGTGCTCGTGCGGCCATCTATTATCCGTCACGTCGGGGGGCGTGCGCCACTTTCCGCTCTGGCGCCGGAATTGATCCGGGGCCGGCTACGTTGAGACGGATGAAAGGAGGAGGCCATGGATGAGCCCCGCGAGTTCGTGACACTGACACCTGCGGCAGAGACGCTCGGTGTGGTTCCGGTCCTCATCCAGGCCACGCACTCATCGATGGACGCCGGCCAGGCGGCGATGCTGTTCGCCGAGCACCTGGTGGATTCCCTCCAGCACGAACGCATTGCGACGTTCGATCCCGACCAGCTCATCAACTACCGGCAGCACCGCCCTCCCATGATCTTCGAGAACTGGCGGTTCACCGACTACGCGGAGCCGGAGATCGCCCTCGACCTGCTGCGTGATGACGAGGGCAATCCGCTGCTGCTCCTCCATGGGCCCGAGCCGGACCTGCAGTGGAACCGGTTCACGGACACGGTGATCGCCCTGGCCGAGAGGTTCGGGGTGAGGATCACCTACGCCGTCCAGGGGATTCCGATGGGGGTGCCCCACACCAGGCCGACCCATCTCACCATGCATGCGACGCACGAGGAACTCATCGGCGAGCAGCCGGAGATCTTCGGGACCATCCAGGTGCCAGGGCACATCGGCGGCCTGATCGAGTACCGGCTGGGGCGTCGCGGTCACAAGGCGGTGGGCATTACCGCCGCGGTGCCGCATTATCTGGCGAGCAGTCCGTTCCCTCCTGCCGCGTCCGCGCTCGTCCAGCGGGTGGCGCAGCACGCCGACCTCGCGCTGCCGGTCGGCGAACTCGAGGCGGCTGGGGCACGGATTCGTGCGGAGATCGCCGAGCAGGTGAGCAGCCAGCCCGAGGTGCAGGCGCTGGTCGCGGCCCTCGAGGCCCAGTACGACTCGTTCCTGCTCAGCCGCCAGCCCTCTGCGGCCCCGGAGGAGGGCGAGGCGACGGCGCTCCCGACGGCCGAGGAGATCGGAGCCGCCGCGGAGGCCTTCCTGGCTGACCTCATGGGCGGTCCGGGTGCGCTCCGCGAGCCCCGGGACGAACCGCAGGACTAGTACTCCCCGACACGGGGGTGCTGCTCCCGGATGGGCGGGTGTGCCGGTGGACGGCCGCCCGCGAACCGCTCGAGTTCGGAGCCGGCCACCACGCGAGCGGGAAGGGGCAGCGCGCGAACCCGCCTGGCGAGCGCCGTGGAGTCGATGGCTCGCGTGGAGCCCGCGAGCACGATGTTCCCGTAACGACGGCCCCGGGCGACTGCGGGGTCGATGACCATGGTGACGTGCGGAAACACGGCGAGGAGCGTCCGGGCCTCGTCCCGGGCGCCGGCCAGCGGAGGCGAGTCGGCCAGGTTCACCGCGTACACGCCGTCCTCGGCCAGGACGCGGCGCACCTGCGCGGCCGTGCCGGCATCCCGGAGGTGGGCCGGGACCTGGGACTGTACGAACACGTCCCGCACGACGACGTCCCAGCGGGCGGGGGGGAATGAGTCAAGTGCCGCCCTGGCGTCGCCGTGCCGGATCCGCAGGCGTGGTGACCGGGGGAGGGGGAACCACTCCCGGGCCAGTCGGGCGAGTTCGCCATCCCACTCCACCGCGAGCTGCATGCTGCCGGGCCGCAGGGCATCCCACGCCCGTGCGAGCGAACAGCCGCCCGCCCCGAGGTGAAGGGCGCGAATGGGCGAGTGATCTCCCCACACGGTCCGCACCAGCGCGTCGATGTGCTGCATGTACTCGAACTCGAGATGGGCCGGGTCGTCGAGATCGTGATAAGACGACTCCATGCCGTCCACGAGGAGGAGGACCTTCCCCGGTCCGACCACCCTGACGGCGACCTCGGACTCACTGGTGCTCACGGGTCCCACGGGCCATCGCCCGGCCGGGGCCGGTGTGTACGACATGATGCTAGGCTAGCCCGCCGGCGGCCCACGCGATCGGCGCGGCTGTGCGGGTGGGCGGTACACGGCATCTTCACCATCGCCCGCTTTCGCTGGCGATGGCTGGGGCTTATCCTTGAGGAACACCGTTCCACCTGGGCGTGAGGAGGGCGCCATGCCGCTGTCAGAGTACGAGCAACGTGTGCTTGCCCAGATGGAACAGCATCTCCGCGATGCGGACCCGGCGCTCGAGAAGTCCCTCGCATCCAAGGGGCGCCTCGATGTCAGGAAGATCTCCATCGGCGTCGTCGTCGCGATCGCCGGGTTGGGCCTCCTTGTGGCCGGCGTTGCCACGGGCGCGGTCTGGCTCGGCATTCTCGGCTTCATGGTGATGCTCGGCGGCGTGATGATGGCGACGTCCCTGACCCCCCATCGGGGTGCCGGCGGGCGGGCCAGCCGGAGTCGTTCCAGCTTCATGGCACGCCAGCAGGAGAGGTGGGAGCGCCGCCAGGAGGGTGGCCGCTAGGCCCGAGGGCCCGTTCGGTCCCGACCCCCGTCAGCACAGCTGACGGGGGTTTTTCGTGTTCGCCGGGCGTGCCGGCGACCGCCGCACGCGGCGCGCGGTTGTGGGGGGCGGGGGGTGGTCCGGGGGTGTCGCGCGGTTGACTGTGGGGTGAAGTGGAGTAAAGTGGAGGAAGCCGGCGGGCGGAGGAGGTGTGCGGTGTTCCTTGGAACGTACGAGCCTCGCCTCGACGAGAAGGGCCGGCTGATTCTCCCCGCGAAGTTCCGCGACGAGTTGTCCGCTGGTCTGGTCCTCACGCGCGGACAGGAACACTGCGTCTACGTCTTCCCGATGGGCGAGTTCCAGCATCTCGCCGAGCAGTTGCGTGCCGCGCCCGTCAGCTCGAAGCAGTCGCGCGACTACCTCCGCCTGTTCCTCTCTGGAGCCACGGACGAGGTGCCCGACAAGCAGGGACGGGTGACCATCCCGCCGGCGCTGCGCCAGTGGGCCAGCCTGCAGCGGGACGTCGTCGTCATCGGAGCTGGTTCGCGGGTGGAGATCTGGGATGCGGAGGCCTGGCGGACCTACCTCTCCGAGCAGGAGGAATCCTTCGCGGCAACCGCCGAGGAGGTGATACCCGGAGTGTTGTGACGTTCTCACCCAGTGAGGCCTCTCGCCATGTTCTGACGCACTTCCCCGGCGCCAGAGCAAGGGGGGAGCCCTGGTTGGAGGAGGACCCATCCCCGTCCCGTCCACCCGGAAGGAAGGCTGTGAACGCGACCAGACCGACAGCCGAGCGGCACGTGCCGGTCCTCGCGGAGCGGTGCCTGGAGCTGCTCGAACCCGCGCTGGTCGACGGCGGGCTGCTCGTGGATGCGACCCTCGGAATGGGGGGGCACGCGGAACTGGTGCTCGAACGCATTCCGGAAGCCCGTGTGGTGGGGATCGATCGTGACCCCGTCGCCGTGAGGCTCGCCGGGGAACGGCTTGTGCGCTTCGGCCCGAGATTCCGCGCCATCCACGGGACCTACGACCAGATCGCGGACGTCGTCCGGCCCGAGGGGGGAGCCCGCGGAGTGCTGATGGACCTCGGCGTGTCCTCCCTGCAGCTCGACGAGGTCGAGCGGGGATTCTCCTATTCCCGCGAGGCACCCCTGGACATGCGCATGGACCCCACGAGCGGAGTGACCGCAGCCGACCTCGTGGCCAATGCCTCCGAGGATGAACTGCACCGGCTGCTCAGGGACTACGGCGAGGAGCGCTTCGCCCGCCGGATCGCGCACGAGATCGTGCGGCGCCGTGCCAGCACGCCCATCCTCACCACGGGCCAGCTGGTCGCGATCGTGCGGGACTCGATCCCCGCTCCCGCCCGGCGTCACGGCGGGAACCCGGCCAAACGGACCTTCCAGGCCCTGAGGATTGCGGTCAACCGGGAGCTCGAGCTGCTCGAGTCAGCCCTGCCGGCCGCGATTGACGCCCTCGTGCCGGGCGGGCGCATCGTCGTCCTTGCATACCACTCCCTGGAGGACCGGCTCGTGAAGCGCGAACTTGTCCGCCGGGCCACATCGGCCGCTCCCCCCGGGCTTCCGGAACTCCCCCAGCACCAGCCCACCCTGCGCCTCCTCACCCGGGGCGCCGAGATGGCAGGGGAGGCCGAGATCAGGTCGAACCCGCGAGCAGCATCCGTCCGGCTGAGAGCCGCCGAGAGATCGAGGAGCAACCCATGAGCACGCCCGCCCGCGTTCTTCCCGCCCCGCACGGCAGCCGTCCGCGCATGCAGGTGGTCCGCACCCCCGAGCCGTCGCGGTCGTTCGTGCCATTCGTGATGATGTGCGCCACGATCCTCATCGCCTCGCTCATCACCGCCCTCCTCCTGAACACCGCGATGGCCGTGTCGTCCTACCGGGTGCACGACCAGCAGATCCGCCTCGCCCAGCTGCGTGATACCGAGGCCGAGCTTGAGGCACGCCTCGAATCCCTCGGCTCGCCGGCCGTGCTGCGGAGCCAGGCTGTGACACTCGGTATGGTTCCCCCAGAGGCCACCGCATACCTCAGCGTCGGCACTCAGACCATTCGGGGCGCGGCTGTTGGAGGGGGTAATTGACTCCACAACCCAACCAGGGCTGGTCGCCCCGGCAACTCGCCCAGGGCCTCCGGCGCCGCAATGTGATCGGCGCGCTGTTCCTGTCGGTCTTCCTCGTGTTCTCCGGCCGGCTCGTGTATGTCCAGGCGGTCGAAGGGCCCAGGCTGAAGGACGAGGCTCTGCAGGACAGGCTCCGCAGCTACACGATTCGCGCGCCACGCGGCGAGATCGTCGATGCGGACGGCGAGATCCTCGCCACCTCCGAGCAGCGGTACAACATCGGCGTGAACCAGAGGAAGGTGGCGAGCTTCGTCCACCGGGTCAAGAACAGGGACACCGGGGAGTACGAGGTGGTCGGCACGGGCGCGGAGGAAGCGGCTGACCTGCTCGCCCCGCTCCTCGGCCGGGATCCTGCGGAACTGGGCGGCCAGATGGTGGGTGACTCCACCTTCGTCTACATCGCCAAGGGTCTCACCCCCTCGCAGTGGCGGGAGATCCGGCAACTCGGAATACCGGGGATCGAGCCGGAATCCGTGACGCACCGCGTCTATCCCAATGGCACCACAGCGGGCAACGTCCTGGGATACGTGAAGCGCGAGCAGAACGGACTCGAGGGACTCGCCGGGATCGAGCTCACCTTCGACCATCTGCTGCAGGGCGTGGACGGCAGGGAGACCGTCGAGATCGGTGCCGGTGGGCAGGTCATTCCCACGGGAACCTACGAACTCAGCCCCGCCACGCCCGGCGCGACGATCCGGCTGACGCTGGATCGTGACGTCCAGTTCGTGGCGCAGCAGGCCGTGGACGAGACCGTCGAGAAGTACGGAGCCCAGTGGGCCGGGATCGCCGTCATGGAGGTCCCCACCGGGCGTCTGGTCGTGCTGGCGGACTCGGGTGCAGTCGATCCCGGCAACGTGCAGGCCGCCGACGCCGGCGCACGTGGCGCGCGCACGGTGTCCGCGCCGTACGAGCCCGGTTCGACGGGCAAGCTGCTCACGATCGCGGCAGCGGTGGACCAGGGACTGGTGAACCCGCTGTCGGAGTTCACCGTGCCCGACCGCATGACGTTCAACGGACAGACCTTCAAGGATCACACGCCGCACGAGACGATGCGCATGACCCTCACCGGGATCCTTGCCGAGTCGTCGAACGTCGGAACCGTGCAGGTGGGCAATCTCATGGACGACGAGGAGCGGTACCGGTACATGCGGGAGTTCGGTTTCGGCTCCCTGACGGGGATCGAGCTCCCCGGCGAGAGTGCCGGCATCCTGCGCGAGCCGAAGGCCTGGGACGGCAGGACCAGGATGGCCACCATGTTCGGACAGGGTTACGCCGTCACCCTGGTTCAGAACGTCGGGGTCGTGGGAGCGATCGCCAACCACGGGACGTGGGTCGCTCCCCGGCTGGTGGATCAGGTGGAACTCGCCGACGGCACCATGATCGTGCCTGAGATCCACCCGGCGAATCGTGAGGTGATCTCGCCCGAGGCGGCCCAGACCATGCTGGACATGATGGAGGCCGTCGTGCAGAAGGGGGGCACCGCTCCGCGGGCCGCCATCAACGGCTACCGGGTTGCCGGCAAGACCGGCACGGCCCAGACGCCCGACGCCACCGGCGCGCTGAACGGTACCGTGGCCAACTTCGTGGGTGTTGTGCCGGCGGACAACCCGCGGTTCGCGGTCGCCGTCGTCGTCTACAAGCCGACCTCCGGATTCTACGGCGGCACGATCGCGGCGCCGATCTTCAAGACTGTCGCCGAGTTCGCACTCCTGCACGCCGGCGTCAAGCCGTCCACCGGCTCTCCGGCCGTGTTCCCCTGGGTCGTCGGATGAGGCTGCTGCCCGTGAACGCCCCAGCGTCACCAGGCTTCGTGAGACGATGCATGCCGAACGGCAGGCCCGAATCGGGAGGACGATGATGATCCGGCTGAGCGAGATCGCGGCGATCTGCGGCGGGACGCTGCGGGGCGAGGATGCCGAGATCAACGAGGAGGCCTTCATCGACTCCCGCGCCGTGGTCCCGAACGGCCTGTTCTGCGCCTTCCGTGGCGAGAAGGTCGACGGCCACGAGCACGTCGCCGCCGCTCTCGCCGCGGGTGCCGGGGGCGCGCTCGTCGACAATCCCGACGCCGTCGGCGACGCCGTCCCCCTCGTCGTGGTGCCGGACGTCCAGGTGGCGATGGGGCGGCTTGCCGCGCATCACGTCGCGAAGC
>JALHDK010000286.1 GCA_022838965.1 Actinomycetales bacterium
CGCAGGAGTACTTCCTGGCGCACAGCCGCGGCGAGCCCGTTCCCGCGGAGGCGGCGGAGCACCTACGGACATGCCCGGCGTGCGCAGACGCGTTGCGTGAGTTCGTGGCGGCAGGGGAACTCCTCGGGTCCCTAGGCCCCGTTCCGGCACGTGAGGGGTTCGCGGACGGCGTGATGGCCGCGGTGCGGGCGGAGACGCGGGACCGGAGCCCCTTGGGGCGGCTGATGTCCCACCCCAGCCTCGGGCTGTTGGCAGCTGCCGCCTCGGTGCTCGTGATCGTTGGCGCCGGCGGCCTTATGTGGCTGCGGGCGAACGCAGTGTTACACAGGGACGCCACGAGCGGCCTGGCCATGTCCGCGCCCGCGGGCGGCGTGACTCCGGGCGAGGGTATGTACCCGGAGGCCGCTGTGGCGCCGGGATCACTCACCGCACAGGACGAGGCGCCTGCCGCGGTCGAAGAGACGGCGAGCCTCGAGGCGACGCTGTCGGAGGCAGCGACCGCCGACCCCACCGAGCAGTCTGGACCACCGTCGACGGCCGCGATGGGTCGGTCCGGCCGCGCCGCAACGCCCGAGAGCCGGGGCGACGCCACGCCCCCCTCCCATGTGACGAGGTCCGCGCCGCCGCCAGCCTCCGATAAGTCGCCCGCCGCTGCGCCGCCCATCGCGACGGAGCCATCGGCGCCGGTGGGCCCCTTCGACACTGTCGTCATGGAGGAGGCCCCGGGACCTCTGGGGCCGTCGGCTAGCGGGGCGCAAGGCCCCACCATGGGCGGGGGGGGCTACGGCGGATTCGGCGGGGCGGAGGGTCAGACCATGGGGCCCATGGCACCGGCCGAGGAAGGGTACACCGAGGCCGCCGAGCCGCCGCCCACCTACACGTTCCGGTTCGCAGGCGATACACTGGACGAGGCCCTGGAGCGGGTGGCCGATGTGTCCGGCGTGGGGATCGAACTGGAAGCCGGCGCGTACGCCCAGGTGCGGATACACGCGACCCTCGAGGACGTGACGGTGGATGAAGCGGTCGAGCGACTCAGCGGCATGGCCGGGCTCCGATACGCCGAGAGCGCAGACTCGGGGTATGTCATCATGGCTGAGGGCCCTGAGTAGCCGGTACGGGCTCCGCCCTGTCTTCGTGGTCCTCCTGGTTGTAACCCTGGCATCCCTGCTGGTGGGCTGGGTGATTCCCCAGTCCATACGGAGCTACCGCCAAGAGACGGAGCGGAAGGCGTTGGCGGCGGGCATCATGGGACTCGCTTCCCAGGCTCCCTTGCTGGCCGCTACCCAGGATATCGCCGAGCTCGCGACCCAGGAGACGGCGATGCAGTTCGGCGATCCCGACAGCCCCCCTGAACTGGTTGTGGAAGCCCGGCGGCTGCTCGGCGTCGCGGGCGACGAGCCCCTCGACGCGCTCGTGGCGGACATCCGGCGGACGGCGGCCCAACGTGCCGCCGAGGGTGTGCCGCCGTACCTCCCAGGGGTCTCCCCGGAGGACTACGCGCAGCTCGACGCGCTCAAGCTGTGCTTCTACGCGATCACGGCCTCCCATGGCGAGCTCAGCACGTTGCTGCAGGTGGCGGCGGATGAGCAGGTGGACATCACGACGGAGCTGGATCGGTTGGTCTACTCCTCCTGCACGATGGCGGACGCGGTGTCGTCCCTGGACCTGGGGACGAGCCTGTTGCTGGACGCAACGGCGACCAAGCGCAACGCCCTCATCGCCCTCCGAGCCGCGCGTAACGAGCCGCCCCAGGAGTCAGCGCTGGGCGCGTCGATCGATGAACTGATACTCGAGATGAACCGCCATGCCGTCATCATCCAGGCGGAGGACAGCCGTGAGGCGGACCCTTTGCTGGACTCGCTCCGGACCGCCGGCGAGGAGGCCATCCGCCAGGGCGCCTTCGTACGCGCGTGGCAGGAGCGCGACGCGCGGGTTCGCGAGGCATTG
>JALHDK010000054.1:0-12047 GCA_022838965.1 Actinomycetales bacterium
GGAACTCGTGCTCCGAGACAGCGCCTACCTCTTCGAGCGGGACGCCGCCGACGCCCGCGCAGGCGGCTGGTCCCGACACGACCCACCCCTGCCGCTGTACACGGTGGAGGACGCCCAGCGGGCCATCAGCCTGTTCCGCCCCCACGGGTGGACCGGGACCGTCGAGCTGGCAGGCGGCGCCACCGCCCGTTTCACACGAGCCGGTCACGTCCTCGGATCGGCCAGCATCTCACTCGCGGTGGACGGGGCATCGGTGCTCTTCTCCGGAGACGTGGGGCGCCCCGCGCACCCGATCCTCCTGCCGCGAGACACACCACCCGGGGCGCGCACCATCGTGCTCGAGTCAACCTACGGCGACCGCACACATCCGCCGGCCACGGGGCATGCCGAGCTCGCCGACGCGATCCGCCGCACCATCGGCCGGGGCGGATCGGTCCTCATCCCCGCCTTCGCCATCGATCGCACCGAACTCGTGCTCCACGAACTGGCCCGCCTCGTCGCCGCCGGCAGCATTCCCGCCGTGCCGGTGTTCGTCAACAGCCCCATGGCGCTCGACGGGCTGCGGGTCTACCAGCAGGCATCGGCACGCGGTGAGCTGCGGCCCGACGCGCATCCGGAGGTGGTCGAGCTGCCCGGACTCGTGGAGGTGAGGACGGCCGAGGAGTCCATGGCCCTCAATGACCTCCGGGAACCGTGCATCATCATCTCGGCCTCCGGAATGGCGACGGGTGGCCGGGTGGTGCATCACCTGCGCCACATGCTCCCGGATCCCCGGCACACCGTGGTCCTCACCGGATACCAGGCGGTGGGCACCCGCGGCCGCCTGCTCGTCGACGGCGCGCAGGAGCTGAAGATGCACGGCCGCTACGTGAAGGTCCGCGCCGAGATCGTGCAGGACGAGGAGTTCTCGGTGCACGCGGACGCCGACGAGCTGATGTCGTGGCTGGATGGGCTGCCCGAACCCGAGACCGTCTATCTCGTGCACGGCGAGCCCGAGTCGGCTCAGGCGCTGGCGGGCCGCATCCGCGCGGAGCTGGGCTGGACCGTCGCGGTTCCGGGGCCGGGCGAACGCGTCCGCGTGGACTGACTCACCCCTCGAAGTCCCGGCGGAGCACCACCGTGATGGAGTCGGTCGCACTGGCGAGTTCGACGAGGGTATCGATGCCGAGCGCCTGCGCCACGGCCTGGGCGGTGGGCGCGAGGGCGGCGTTGTCGTAGTAGACGGTAGTGGACGCGGGTTGAGCGGCCGCGTAGTTGCCCGTGGTGACGGCGCTGAAGCCGGCATCCACAAGGCGATCGGCCGTCCGCGCCGCGATGCCCGCCACCCGGGCGCCGTTGAGGACCAGCACCGGGGCGGCGTAGTCGACCTCCGGCTGGGTTGCCTCGGGCTCCGCCGGGGTGGCTTCCTCCGTGGCCTCGGGTTCCTCCGCCGGGCTGCCGGCCTCCGACGGCGTCTCCCCGGTGGGTGCCGCGGCGTCACTGGCCGCCGGTGACCCGGTGGCCACGGGGGCGGTGCTGTCCCCGTCCTGGTTCAGCAGGGAGACCACACCCCATGCGAGGAAGGGAGCAGCGACGAGCACCAGCAGGTAGGGAGCGAGCCGTCGCCACGGACTCTCGACCTCACGATGCACCCCTTTGGGACCTCGGTTCCGTGCCAGGACGTCGAACTCGTCCTCGGGGTAGTTCGTCATGATTCCAGATTATCGGTCGAGTCCGGCATCCCCGGCCAATCGCCTGGTGGAGCGTTCCCGGTGGCGCGCCTGCCGCAGCCGACGGAGCCGCTTCACCAGCAGTGGCTCGGCCGCAAGGGCCGCGGGGTTGTCCAGCAGCGAGTTGAGCACCTGGTAGTAGCGGGTGGCGGACATGTCGAAGAGTTCCCGGATCGCGGTCTCCTTGGCGCCCGCGTAGCGCCACCACTCCTTCTCGAAGTCGAGGATCCGGGACTCGGTGTCCGTCAGCCCCGGCCGTCCAGCCAACGACAGGGCCTCCGACATGCTGGCTCCTCTCTCGTGACTCCTGCAGTCTACGTCGCGAATCACACGCATGTCATTCGGCTCCCCGCCGTCCCGCCGCCGCGGGCGGGGTAGGGTCGGCGTGTGAGTCTCACGGGGGTGATGCACGAGTCCTGGGCCGCCGCCATGACGCCCGTGGCGGACCGCATCCACGCCATGGGAGACATGCTCCGCGCCGAGCTGCGGCAGGGCCGGGGATACCTGCCTGCCGGCAGCGACGTCTTCCGGGCCTTCACCTGGCCGCTGGATGACGTGAAGGTGCTGATCGTGGGTCAGGACCCCTACCCGACGCCCGGGCATCCGATGGGGCTGTCGTTCTCCGTCCAGCCCACGGTCCGTCCGCTCCCCCGCTCCCTGATCAACATCTACCGGGAGCTGCACGACGACGTCGGATCCGACCCGCCCGAGCACGGCGACCTCACCCACTGGTGCGAGGAGGGTGTGATGCTGCTCAACCGTGTCCTGACCGTCCGGCCCGGTGCGCCGGCGTCGCACCGGGGCCGCGGTTGGGAGGCGATCACCGACCACGCCATCGCAGCACTCGTCAGCCGACGGCGACCGCTCGTCGCCATCCTCTGGGGGCGGGACGCGCAGTCGCTGCGTCCGTCCCTCGGGGGTACTCCCGTGATCGCCACCCCGCACCCGTCCCCCCTGTCGGCCGCGAGCGGGTTCTTCGGATCCCGGCCGTTCTCCCGTGCCAACGAGCTCCTGGCCCGCCAGGGCGCACCACCGGTGGACTGGACGCTGCCCCGCTGACTCCGGCGCGCCCGGTCAGGCGCGGAGCATCTCCGGTCAGGCGCGGAGCATCTCGGCGACGGCGAACGCCATCTCCAGCGCCTGCTGGTGGTTCAGCCGCGGGTCGACGAGCGTCTCGTAGCGGTCGGCCAGGTGATCGTCGTCGAGGTGCTCGGCGCCGCCGAGCACCTCCGTGACGTCGTCACCGGTGAGCTCGACATGGATGCCGCCCGGGACCGTGCCCAGGGCCTCGTGGACCTCGAAGAAGCCCTTGACCTCGTCGAGCACCGTCGAGAACTGCCTGGTCTTGTATCCGGAGGCCGAGACGATGGTGTTGCCGTGCATGGGATCACAGATCCAGGTGACCGGGACACCATGGTCCCGCACCGCGCGGACGAGGGGAGGGAGCAGCTCCCGGACCCTGCTCGCGCCCATGCGGGTGATGAAGGACAGCCGGCCCTCCTCGGCGCGGGGATTGAGCTTGTCGATCAGGGCCCGGAGATCGTCCGGGGTGGCCGTGGGCCCGACCTTGCAGCCGATGGGGTTCTCGACGTGGGACAGGAGATCGACGTGCGCGCCGTCCACCTGCCGCGTGCGTTCCCCGATCCACAGGAAGTGGGCGGAACAGGTGTAGGCCTTGCCCGTCCGCGAGTCGATGCGGGTGAGGGCACGTTCGTACTCCATGAGGAGTGCCTCGTGGGCCGCGTAGAAGTCGACCGTCTTGATCGCCTCGAAGTCGACCCCGGCCGCCCCCATGAACCGCACGGCCCGGTCGATCTCGGCCGCGAGGACCTCGTACCGCGAGTAGGCCGGGTTCCGCATGAAGCCCTTGTTCCACTCGTGGACGCGGCGCAGGTCGGCGAACCCGCCGTAGGTGAACGCCCGGATGAGGTTGAGCGTGGTGGCGGAGGCGTGGTAGGCGCGCAGGAGTCGTCGCGGATCCGGCGTCCGTGCCTCGCGGGTGAACTCGTGACCGTTGACCGCGTCCCCCCGGAAGGCGGGGAGTTCGACGCCGTCGCGCGTCTCGGTGTCGGAGGAGCGGGGCTTGGCGTACTGCCCGGCCATCCGGCCCATCTTCACGATGGGCAGGGAGGCACCGTAGGTGAGCACCACGGCCATCTGCAGGATGGTCATGATCTTGTGCCGGATGCGGTCGGCCGTGTTCGCGGCGAACGACTCGGCGCAGTCCCCGCCCTGGAGCACGAACGCCTGCCCGCGGCCGGCTTCGGCCATCCGCCTCTTCAGCACGTCCGCCTCGCCGGCGAACACCAGCGGCGGCGATGCCGCGAGCTCCGCGACCGCCTCGCGCAGCGCCTCGAGGTCCGGCCACGTGGGCTGCTGTGCCACGGGCAGCTCGCGCCAGTGGTCGAGGGACCGCAGCAGCTGCGGGTCTGCTTCCACTCTTCCTCCCAGATGGTGCGGAGCGTCGATGCCACGACACTGCCACCGGATGGTATCAAGCGGGGCCCGGCCGCCCGTCATGGCGCCGATGGGTGGATGCGGGACACATGGAGCCACCTATCGGATTCGAACCGATGACCGTCCGCTTACAAGGCGGGTGCTCTGCCGGCTGAGCTAAGGTGGCGGGGGCATGCGGGTGATGCCACCGGTCCATCGTAGTCCTCAGCCGCCGCGAACCTCACTCAGGAGAGCGCCGGGCTCGGTCCAGCCACGGTAGTCCTCGCCGTCGATCAGGATCGTGGGCGTGCCGGTGAACCCGTTCCGTCCGAACTGACGGGTGGTGGCAGCCACCCACGCGCCGAAGGTGCGGTCCGCGAAGCGGTCGGCGACCTCCGGCGGCACGCCCACCGCCACGGCCGCCTCGCGGATGTCGGCGACCGTGGGCTCGGTCACCGCGCTGGCACCGGCGTCGACGGCCGCCTGGACCGCGTCGTCGTAGAGGGTGAACAGTCGTTCCGAGAAGTCCAGGAAGTGGGAGGGCGCCTGGTCGGCGACGGTTGCCGCCGCATTCGCGGCCTGGCCGGAGTATCCGGTGAAATCACCCGAGCGATCGAGGATGGACACGGGGTGGATGACCACCGTCGCGGTTCCCTCCCCGGCAAGGGTGCGCAGGTCCGCCCCGTTGATCCGCTCGAACTGGCTGCAGTAGGTGCACGTGTAGTCGAGGTACACGTCCACTGTCCGCCCGCCCTCGTTGACGGTGCCCGCCGTGAGGGTGGAGCCGACGGGGATGCCGCCATTGAGGTCGGAGCCCGCCGGACGGGCGACGCCCTCCAGCGCCGAGCCCTTCCCCGAGGAGACGATGGCCCAGACCAGTGCCGCCACGACCGCGAGCGCGACGACGATGCCCCCGATGAGCAGCACGCGGTTGCGCTTCTCGCGGCGCTCCTGCGCCTCGCGGATCCGGCGCGCCTCCTCGCGTGCGGCCTCGCGACGTTGCTGCTTGGTCATGCGGGCGTTTCCCGGGTTCGTCATCCGTACCTCCGTCGTCGTCGGTGATCACACTACTGTCGCCACGGCGCGCCGGGTCCGTCAGCCGGGGCCGCCGAGCGGCTGCCACGTGGGATCGGGCAGGGTGCCGGTGAGCACCGCGATCACGAACCCCACTCCGAACAGCGCACACAGGCCCGCCAGGACGGCGCGCATGGCCGAGTACGGCAGCACGACAGCCATGATGGATCGGGCGCCCTCGCGCTGCACCGCCGCACCCGGTCCGAACCAGCCCACGAGGACGAACAGGACGGCCGCCGCCCACAGCAGGAGGCTCTCCCGAATGGGTGCCCACGCGCCCAGCACAGCCGGCGTGAGCAGGAAATCGCTGACCTGCAGGGCGATCCATGATGTCCCGCCCGCCAGCACCAGGAGGAATGCCGCGGTGAGGGCCGCGCGCAGCAGGTGCCAGGGTGTCGCGGCCACGGCGCGGGCGGTGTCCCCGCGCCTGAGGCCCCGCTTCATGCGCTGCGCGCGCAGGAACCGGCTCGCGTGGCCCACGGTTCCGGACAGCAGCATGAGTGTCGCCACGAGCAGGAGGGCAATGCCCGGCCAGGTGCCCGCGGCGGCCACCGCGAACCATCCCACGGCTGCGACCACGCCCGGGCGAGCGGGAGCGGGCACGATCCAGGCGGGGGGCGGCTGCCCCTCGCGCTCGCCCCAGGGCTCGGGCGACCATGGGCCTGACGGGGAGCCGGACGGGCCGGCCGGCGGACCCTCGGCGTCACGGACGGTGACGCGCGTGGCGGGGTAGCTCGGCGGCATCGCCGCCGGGGCCGGTGCCAGGACACGAGTGGTCCCGCCGGCCGGCAACGCCGCCGTCGCACCGCCCACCGGGAGGGCCGCCGTCGCACCGCCGGCGGGCAACGCCGCGGTCGCACCACTCACCGGCAGGACGGCTGTGGACGTGCGGTGCGGAGGCACCAGGGCGAGGGCCGCGAGCGCCTCGTCCAGGTCGCTCGCGCTCCACCGGCCATCGAGGACGGCGAGGACCGCGTTCGCGTCGAGGCGCTGGCGATGGTCGGGCTGCAGCGCGGCCCAGAGCGCGGTGCCGACGAGGTCCTCCAGCCCCTCGACGTCCACGGCGCCCGTGGACATCCGCTTCAGGACCGACACCGAAGGACCGGTGCCGAAAGGCTTGCGTCCCGTGGCGGCGAAGACGAGGACGGCCGCCCACGCCCACCAGTCGCCCGCCGGCGACGGCGCCGCGCCGTCCACCACTTCGGGGTCGAGGTACCCGGGTGTTCCGGTGACCATGCCGGGCTGGGTGAGCCGCGGATCATCCGCCACCTGCGCGATTCCGAAGTCGATCACCACCGGCCCGGCCGCGCTGAGCATCACGTTGCCGGGCTTGAGATCCCGGTGCACGACGCCGACGCGGTGGATGGCCGAGAGGGCGTCGGCCAGCCCATGCGCGAGGCCCGCGAGCTCGGCGGTGGAGAAGGGGCCGTGCGCTGCCACGTCCTCCTCGAGCGTCGGGCCGACGACGAGTTCCGTCACGATGAACGCCTCCTCGCCGTCCACCTCGGCGTCCAGCACCCGGGCCACCCCTTTGCCGCGCACGCGATGCAGCAGGTCCACCTCACGGGCAAGGCGCGCCCGGGCGGACGGATCCCGCGAGATGTGGGGGTGGAGGACCTTGAGTGCGACCGGACGACCGTCCGCATCGTGCGCCTCCCAGACGGTGCCCATCCCGCCCGAACCGATGCGGCGCACGAGCCGGTAGCCGCCGATCACCTCCATGTCATCCAGAATCTCACACCCCCCAGCGGGGCCCCAGTCCGGGGTGCCACCCACAAACCTTTTCCGATTTTTGAATCTCCCCTCGCGCGACCGCCCAGACCTGTGGAACAATGACGTGGACCGGCTCGCCGGTTTCTGTGTCAGCCACGATGGCTGGTACCCCTCACAACGGATCGTCCGGCACGTACCTGCCGGTGAAGGGATGACATCTCATGGCATCTGTAACGTTCGACAAGGCCACCCGGCTCTATCCGGGCTCCGAGCGCCCCGCGGTCGACAAGCTCGATCTGGAAATCGGCGATGGCGAGTTCCTCGTCCTCGTCGGCCCGTCGGGCTGTGGCAAGTCCACGTCGCTCCGCATGCTCGCCGGTCTGGAGGAGGTCAACGCGGGCCGCATCCTCATCGGGACGCGTGACGTCACCAACGTCCCCCCGAAGGATCGCGACATCGCGATGGTGTTCCAGAACTACGCGCTCTACCCGCACATGTCGGTCGCCGACAACATGGGCTTCGCCCTCAAGATCGCCGGCGTCCCGAAGGCGGAGATCCGCGAGCGTGTCGAGAAGGCCGCCAAGATCCTCGACCTGACCCAGTACCTCGAGCGCAAGCCGAAGGCCCTGTCCGGTGGTCAGCGCCAGCGCGTTGCCATGGGTCGCGCCATCGTGCGCTCGCCGCAGGTGTTCCTCATGGACGAGCCGCTCTCCAACCTCGATGCCAAGCTCCGGGTCCAGACCCGCACGCAGATCGCCTCGCTGCAGCGCAACCTCGGCGTCACCACGGTCTACGTCACCCACGACCAGACCGAGGCCATGACGATGGGGGACCGCATCTGCGTGCTGAAGGACGGGCTCCTGCAGCAGGTGGGCACTCCGCGCGAGCTGTATGACACCCCGAACAACGTGTTCGTCGCCGGCTTCATCGGCTCCCCCGCCATGAACATCGGCCGGTTCCACATCCAGGGCGACAAGGCGGTTCTCGGCGAGGCGAGCATCCCGCTCCACCGCGAGACCATCGCCGCGGCCGGCGGCAGCGAGATCACGATCGGTTTCCGCCCCGAATCGCTCGACGTCGTCCCGGCCGGCACCCCCGGCTCCATCCCGGTGATGGTGAACCTCGTGGAGGAACTCGGCTCGGACGCCTTCGTCTACGGCGAACTGGTCGGCTCCAAGGAGCTGCACGACAAGCTCGGCTCGGGTGACGACTCCAGCCAGGTCGTGGTGCGTGTCGACCCGCGCAAGGTGCCGCGCAAGGGCGAGGTCATCCACGTCGCGATCCGCGCCGGAGAGCAGCACAACTTCCAGTCCAGCACCGGCCAGCGTCTGCCCGACTGACCCCTGTGACCACGAGGGGGGAGGCGGCCACCGCCTCCCCCCTTTCGTCGCCTGCACCACCCGCCCCGACTCCCACGAGAGTGTGACTGTGCCATCCCGTCTTCAGATGACCGCGGCGACACTCGATCCCGCACTGCTCGATCTGCCGTGGGGCACGGCTCTGGAGGAGTGGCCCCAGGACCTGCTGGTCGCCCTTCCCCGCGGCATCTCGCGTCACATCGTCCGGTTCGTCCGCCTCTCCGGCCAGGTCATCGCCATCAAGGAGATCTCCGCCGAGGTGGCCTTCCGGGAGTACGAGCTGCTCCGTTCGCTGCGCCGCATCGGACTGCCGAGCGTCGTCCCCGTGGGTGTCATCTCCGGACGCTACGACTCGCGCGACGAGCAGCTGAACGCCGCCCTCATCACCCAGCACCTCCAGTACTCCCTCCCCTACCGGGCCCTCTTCTCCCAACAGATGCGGCCCGAGACCGCGACGCGTCTCATCGACGCGCTCGCCGTCCTGCTCGTGAAGGTCCACCTCGCAGGGTTCTTCTGGGGCGACGTGTCGCTCTCCAACACCCTGTTCCGGCGCGATGCGGGCGCCTTCGCCGCCTACGTCGTCGACGCCGAGACCAGCGAGATCCACGAACGGCTCACCGACGGCCAACGCGCCTACGACGTCGACCTCGCCCGCACCAACATCATCGGCGAGCTCATGGACCTGCAGGCGGGTGGCGTCGTCGACGAGGACGAGGACGTGATCGGGATCGGGAACCGGATCGTGCAGCGCTACGAGGAGCTGTGGAGGGAGCTGACCGGCGAGGAGGTCTACGCAACCGCGGAGCGGTGGCGCATCACCGATCGCATCAACCGGCTGAACGCCCTCGGCTTCGACGTGGACGAACTGCACATCAGCACGTCCCCGGACGGCACCGAGGTGCGGCTCCGCCCCAAGGTGGTGGACGCCGGCCACTACCACCGGCAGATCATGCGCCTGACCGGCCTGGACGTCGAGGAGAACCAGGGGCGGCGAATGCTCAACGATCTCGAGGAGTACCGCGTTCTGGCCGGCCGGCAGGATCAGCCGCTCGAAGTGGTGGCCCACGAATGGCTCGCCAGCGTCTACCAACCGACCATCGAACTCGTCCCGCGCGAGCTGCGGGGGCGTCTGGCCGCGCCGCAGGTCTTCCACGAGATCCTGGAGCACCGCTGGTTCCTGTCGCAGCAGCAGCAACGGGACGTCCCCACGGCGGAGGCGGCCCGCTCCTACATCGACAACTACCTCCGGCCCCGCCGCGACGAACGCGTGTACCTCTCGGACACCACCGAGATGCCGCCCGTGGAGGACTGACCGCCTAGCTGCGGCGTCGCAACCATTCGTAGAGGACCAGTTCACCGACGCCGTCGACGACGAGGAGAACGCCCGTCGTCAGGGCCACCGCACGCCACGGCGTGTCACGCCGGGCGGCCCGAGCGAGGAGGGCGACCCCTGCGAGTGTCTGGCCGACGCTCAGGGTGCGGGACACGACAGGGCGGCGCCGCTGGAACTCGTCGGCGAGTTCGACGAGACGCAGCTCGGACACGTCCTCCGCTGCCGCGCCGAGGGAGGACCGCAGGGCCTCCACGGGCCGGGCTGGCGCGACGGTCCTGACTCCGAGCACGTCACCGGCGGCCAGATCACCGTCGAGGAAGGCGGCGATGGCCGGATCGATCCCGAGCGCGCTGAACAACTCGCGGGGCCCGTCGGCTGCGGACGCGCCGAGCGCCGCCCCCACATCGGCCGCGCTCGCGGCAGGGAAGGCAGCCAGGATGGCGGCGACGACGTCGTCGTCGGACGCCAGCCGCGCGGCGAACTCCTGCTGCTCGGGGTCCGGACCGCCCGGCAGCACGACCTTCTCGGCACCCCAGGAGAACGTCACCGGATCGCCCCCGCGAGCCTGGACGTGCAGCGAGAGCTCCTCGCCGTCGCGAATCACCTGGACGAGCGGCAGCTGGTCGCCACCGACGCCGTCGAGACCGGGAAAGGCCCCGCCGGGCTCGGTGAGCACCGCGACACCGGGCTGGGTGTCCACCACGTGAAGGTTCTCCTCGAGAGCGCGGGCGAGACCCGGCACATCCGGGGCTCCCGCAGCCGGCAGCAGGGTCACCACCCGCGGTCCCGCGTCGGCGGCCGTGCCCTCGTGGTCCTCGTGGTCGTCCGCGTGGAGGTCCACCTCCTGCTCGATCACGAGCTCGCCCAGCATGACGTCCACCCCGAAGCGCTCGGCGATGTCCTCAGCCAGCTCGTCGACCTCCAGACCCGACACCAGCGAGCCACCGCCGGCCGCGGCGACGCGGCCGTCCTCGTCCACCCACAGCCGCAGCCCCACGAACCAGGGCGTCGCCGTCGGGAACTCCAGCACCGCGGGGATGGAGTGGCGGGTGAAGTAGTCCACCAGCGGATCCCGCTGCCCCGCCACGTCGGGGGCGAGGAGCGTGCCGTCGATGCGCTGCCACTGGGTCATGCCTGTGCCTTTCGGAGTCGGGCGATCTCGTAGAGTGCGATGCCGGTTGCCACTGCCGCATTCAATGATTCCACGGTCGAGGAGATCGGGATCCCCTGCCCTCGGCTCCGGTGACCACCACCAGCGGCCGATCGGCAAGGTGCAGGTCGGCGATCTCGACGGACCCCTCCGCGTCGAGTCCGACGACGAAGAACCCGTCCTCCTTCAGTTCCTCGAGCGTTCGGACGAGGTTCGTCACCCGCGAGACAGGCACGCGGGCCAGCGCGCCGGCGGACACCTTCCACACCGTCGCCCCGACCCCCGCGGCCCGTCGCTGCGGGACGATCACGCCGTCGACCCCGAACGCGCCGGCGTTGCGCAGCACGGCCCCGAGGTTGTGCGGGTCGGTCACCCCGTCGAGGGCCACGAACAGCGGCGGCCTCACCTGCTCGAAGGCACGGGCGACGACGTCGCGGACGTCCTGGTACTGGTACGGGGGCACCGCCAGCGCCAGGCCCTGGTGGCTGGCGCCGTCGGCGACGGTCTCGAGTTCCGCACGGCTCACTTCGAACATCGGCACGCCCCGGGCGGTGGCCGACCGGAGGACGGCCGACACCCGCTCGTCGTTCGTGAGGCCCGACGCCACGTAGACGCTGTGGAGCGGCACGCCGGAGGCCACGGCCTCGTGGACGGCGTTCCGCCCGACGACGAACTCCGTGTCGGCCGGCAGCGCACGGACCCACGCGGGGGTCCGCCGCTTCGGCCGCGCCGCCTCGCGGCGTTCCGCCTCCACCCGGCGCTTGTGTGCCGGGTGGTGGACCCGTTCCTCGGCCCTGGGGGTGGGCCCGCGGCCCTCGAGGCCGCGGCGCCGCTGCCCGCCCGATCCCACGGTGGCGCCCTTCTTGCTGCCCGGCTTGCGCACTGCGCCCCGGCGTCCGGCATTTCCCGGCATCGCTATCCCTTCAGGTGCCACCGGGCACCACCGACCAGATCCTCGACCACGATGCCGGCATCCAGCAACCGGTCGCGGATCGCGTCCGCGCGAGCCCAGTCCTTCTCCATCCGCGCCGCCACCCGCTCGGCGAGCAGGTGCTCGACCAGCGCGTCCAGGGCGGCCCCCAGTCTCTCCGACGGACCCTCCACGCGCCAGGGCTCGGCGAGCGGGTCAAGCCCGAGAACTCCCAGCATGGCGCGCACCGCCGCGATCTCGGTCCGGACGCCCTCACGATCACCGTCCGCGAGGGCGAGATTGCCCCGCCGCACGTGGTCGTGCACGACGGCGAGCGCGGCCGGCGTGTTGAGGTCGTCATCCA
>JALHDK010000054.1:12070-20428 GCA_022838965.1 Actinomycetales bacterium
ATCCATCGCGGCGCCGAACGCCTCCGGCACCGCGCCCGCACCCTGCTGTTCCCCCGCGAACTCCACTGCCCGCATGAGGAAGTTGGTGAAGCGTTCCCAGTTGGCGGCCGCCTCGCCGACCGTGGTGTCGGTGTATTCGACCATGGAGCGATAGTGGGCCGAGGTCAGGGCAAGCCGGACGACGGGAGCCGGCGTACTGCGCAGCACGGCCGCCACCTGCAAGGAATTGCCCAGGGACTTGCTCATCTTCTCGCCGCCCATCGTGGCCCAGGCGGAATGCATCCAGAAGCGCACGAACCCGTAGCCGGCGGCGCGGGACTGCGCCAGCTCGTTCTCGTGGTGGGGGAACCGCAGGTCAAGCCCTCCGCCGTGGATGTCGAACGTCTCGCCGAGGTAGCGATGCGCCATGGCGGAGCACTCGAGGTGCCAGCCCGGGCGGCCCGAGCCCCACGGGGTCGGCCACTGCGCCGTCGGGGGCTCGCCCGGCTTGGGAGACTTCCAGAGCGCGAAGTCGCGGGGGTCGCGCTTGTCCGCCGCCGCATCCTCGGTGTCAGCCTCGCCGCCGCCCTGCCGTGTGAGCGCACCGTAGTCGGCGAAGGAGGGGACCGAGAAGTACACATTGCCCGACTCACCGGGATACGCGTGCCCACGGTCGATGAGCCGCTGGATGAGCTGAACCATCTCGGTGACGTGGCCTGTGGCCCGGGGCTCATAGGTGGGGCGGAGCATTCCGAGGGCGTCGTAGGCGGCGGTGAACTCCTGTTCGTGCCTGTACGCCCAGGCCCACCAGGGCACGCCGTTCTCGGCCGCCTTCGCGAGGATCTTGTCGTCGATGTCCGTGACGTTGCGGATGTGGGTCACCTCATAGCCGTGGTGTTCGAGCCATCGGCGGAGCACGTCGAAGGCGAGCGCCGTGCGCATGTGGCCCACATGAGGGGAGGACTGCACGGTGGCGCCGCACACGTACATCCCCACCCGCCCGGGCTCGAGGGGCCGGAAATCACGCACGCTCCGCGTGGCGGAGTCGTAGAGGCGCAGACCCATGGGTACGAGCCTACCCGCCCGCCCGCCGGGACAGCGGATTCGGATTGCGACCGGTGGGGGTAGCTTTCGGATGTGAGCAGCAGCGAATCACAGGCCCGCGACACCGCCCCGGCCTTCCAGCCGGCGCTGGCCGCCACCTCGACGGCGTCGCGACGAACCATCATTTCGTGGGCGATGTGGGACTGGGGAACCCAGCCGTTCAACACGGTGATCACCACCTTCGTCTTCAGCGTGTACATCACGTCGGCGGCCTTCGGGTCGCAGAACCAGACCTCCCAGGCTCTCGCCACCTCGACCACCATCGCCGGTCTGTTCATCGCCCTGCTCGCACCGGTCCTGGGGCAGAACGCCGACCGCAAGGGCAGCACGCTGAAGAACCTCCGCAACCTCACCTGGGCCCTGTCCGCCATCTCCGCCGCCCTGTACTTCGTGCGTCCCGAACCGTCCTATCTCTGGCTGGGACTCGTGCTCCTCGGCGTCGGGTCGGTGATCGGAGAGATCGCCGGGGTCAACTACAACGCCCTCCTCGACGATGTCGCCAACGGACGGAACGTGGGCAGGGTGTCCGGCTTCGGCTGGGGCATGGGCTACCTGGGTGGCATCGTGGTGCTGCTGCTCATCTACTTCCTCTTCATTCAGCCCGATGTGGGGCTCTTCGGCGTCACGGACGAGGACAGCATGGACATCCGGGTCTCCATGGTCGTGTGCGGCCTGTGGACCCTGATCTTCACCCTGCCCACCTTCCTCAACCTGAAGGAACGCCCGCGCTCCAACCTGACGCCGCCCACCGGCCTGGTGGCGTCCTACCGGGAACTCGGCCGCTCGATCAGGCGCATCTGGCGCGCCTCCCCCCACACCCTGTACTTCCTGCTCGCCAGCGCCCTGTTCCGGGACGGGCTCGCCGGGGTGTTCGCGTTCGGGGCCGTGATCGCCGCCGGCACCTTCGGCTTCACGGCGGGCGAGGTGATTGTGTTCGGCGCCGCGGCGAACATCGTTGCCGGCCTGAGCACGATGGTGTTCGGGATTCTCGACGACCGCATCGGGCCGAAGCGCGTCATCCTGATCTCGCTGGTGGCGCTGGTGGTCCTCGGCATCGCGGTCTTCCTGCTGCACGATGGCGGGGCCCTGGTCTTCTGGGTCTGCGGCATGTTGATGACCGTGTTCGTGGGACCCGCCCAGTCCGCGTCCCGGACCTTCCTCGCGCGGCTGATCCCCGTGGGTCGCGCGGGCGAGATCTTCGGCCTCTACGCGACCACCGGGCGCGTGGTCTCCTTCCTCTCCCCCGCCGCGTTCGGTCTCGCGATCGGGTTGGGGGCGGCCGTGACGGGCAAGGAGAACACCCAGTACTGGGGCATCCTCGGGATCGTGCTCGTGCTCCTCGCCGGACTCGTGGTGATGATCCCGGTGCAGGAACGCCAGCAGCAGATCGCCTGAGAACCCCCGCCCGGCAGGCCGCCCCGGAGCCCGCGAAATCCGTTGTGGAGCCTCTCCGGCAGCGGCACACTGGCCTGATGGACATCAGCGTGAACAGGTTTGACCATGACCAGGCAACGGGCGTCCTCGAGGCGTGCGAACCCCCCTGCATCTCGCTCTACCAACCCACGCACCGCCGTCTTCCCGAGATCCCCCAGGACACCATCCGGTTTCGCAACCTGGTGAAGGAACTGGAGGAGACCCTCCTCTCCCAGTACCCCAAGGACCAGGTGCGTACCCTCCTCGAGCCCTTCGCGGCACTGGCCGATGACCACGACTTCTGGAACCACAACCAGGACGGGCTGGCCGTGCTCGCCGCGAAGGACCTCTTCCGGGTGTACCGGATGCAGCGGCCTGTCCAGGAGCGCATCCTCGTCGCTGACTCCTTCTACACCAAGCCCCTGCTGCGTGCCCTCCAGATGGCCGACCGGTACCAGGTTCTCGCGGTCAGCCGCAAGGACGTCCAGCTGTTCGAAGGCGGCGTGGACTCGCTGGACGAGGTGGAGCTCGCGCCCGGGGTGCCCCGGACGATCACCGAGGCGCTCGGCGAGGAACTGACCGAGCCCTACACCGGCTTCCGCTCCAGTGGCCGCGGCACGGCCCTCCACCACGGCATGGGCAGCAAGGCCGACGAGGTGGATGTGGACGCCGAGCGCTTCGATCGGGCGATCCTCGAGCACCACTCCCGGCCGTCGGGGCTGCCGCTCATCCTCGCGGCCCTGCCCGAACACCACCACCTCTTCCACGCGGTCAGCCGGAACCCGTATCTCGTGGCCGAGAGCATCGATGTCCACCCGAACTCCCTGAAGAACCTCGACGAGCTGCGGGCGCGGGCGTGGGAGATCATCGAACCCCATCACCGGGCCAGGATCACGGCGCTGGTGGAGGACTACGGCGCCGCCCGCGCGAAGGGGCTCGGCTCGGACGACCCCGCCGAGGTGGCGCGCGCGATTGCCGCCGGCCGCGTCCAGACCCTGCTGCTGGAGGCCGACCGTGCCATGCCGGGCCGCGTGGACACCCACACCGGAGAGGTGGACTTCGACAACCCGATGTCGGACATCCTCGACGACCTCGCGGCCTGGGCCCGCCGGATGGGTGGCGACGTCCTGATCGTGCCGGCGGAGTTCCTGCCCACCGACACCGGGGTGGCCGCGATCTACCGCTTCTGACGGAGGACGAGGGCGGTCGCGACGGCCGCGAGGCCCTCACCCCGGCCGGTGAAGCCGAGGCCGTCGGTCGTCGTCGCGCTCAGCGTGACGCGGGCGCCGACGGCCGCGGACATCGCCGCCTCGGCTTCCGCCCTCCGCGCGCCGAGCCGGGGGCGGGGACCGATCACCTGGACGGCGATGTTGCCCACCGTGCAGCCGGCTTCGCGGACCAGCCTCGCGGCCTCCCGGAGCAGGAGCGCCCCCGACGCGCCGGCCCACTCCGGCCGGGAGGTCCCGAACGTGGCGCCGATGTCCCCGAGTCCGGCTGCGGAGAGGATCGCATCAATCGCAGCGTGAGCCGCCACATCACCGTCCGAGTGCCCGGCAAGGGCTGGCTCGCCGGGCCAGGCCAGGCATCCCAGCCACAGGGTCCGCCCGCTGTCGGGCGGCGCGAACCCGTGCACGTCTGTCCCGATGCCCACGGACGGCAGGGTGGTCACGGCGTCCTCCTCGAGGCGCTCGGCCAGCGCCAGGTCCTGCGGTGTCGTGATCTTGCGGGCATGATCACTGCCCGGGATCACCCAGACGTCCTCGCCGATCGCCTCGACCAGGCCGGCGTCGTCCGACGCCGCCGCATCGGGGGCCGCCGCGTGGGCGCGGGCGAGCAGGGCGCGTGCGAAGCCCTGCGGCGTCTGGACGGCGCGGAGGCTCGCGCGGTCCAGGGTGGCGGCAACCCGACCGGTCTCGGGCTCCACCGCCTTGATCGTGTCCACGACGGGCAGGACGGGAACCACGGCGTCGCGGCCACCGGCCACAGCGCTGGCGACGGACGCGAACAGCTCCGGGGGGGCGAACGCCCGGGCCGCGTCGTGAACGAGGACCACGGTAACGTCGTCGGGGACCACCGCCAGGCCGGCAGCCACGGACTGCTGGCGCGTCTCACCGCCGGCGACGACGACGGCGCCGAGCGGTTCGACCAGCGCGCGGAACTCCTCCCTCAGCCCGGCCGGCGCCGTGACGACGACGTGATCGGCCACGCCGGATGCGCGGGCCCTGCGGACGGCGTGCACCACGAGCGGGTCGCCGGCGACGGCCACAAGGGCCTTGGGGACCGCTGCACCCAACCGGGCACCCGCACCGGCGGCCGTGACGATGACGGCGACGGTCACCGGATGTCAGGAGGCCAGGACGGCGTTGATCCGCTCCTTCGCCTGCTCCTCGGACGCGTTCTCCGCGAGTGCGATCTCCGATTCGAGGATCTGGCGTGCCTTCGCGAGCATCCGCTTCTCGCCGGCCGACAGCCCACGGTTGGACTCCCTCCGGGAGAGGTCACGGACGACCTCGGCGACCTTGATCACGTCGCCCGACGCGATCTTCTCCACATTGGCCTTGTAGCGGCGCGACCAGTTGGTGGGTTCCTCGGTGTACTCCGCCCGGAGAACGTCGAAGACACGCTCGAGACCCTCCTTGCCGACCACATCGCGAACCCCCACGATGTCCACGTTCTCCGCGGGCACCTCGATGGTGAGGTCACCCTGGGCGACGCGCAGCCGAAGGTAGAGCTTCTCCTCGCCTCGAACCTTGCGGGTGCGAATGTCCTCGATGAGGGCCGCCCCATGATGGGGATAGACAACGGTTTCGCCGACTGCAAAGGTCATGTGAGACAACTCCCTCGAGGTTGCGAACAACACAATTCTAACACGCTGTCGCGCCACCCCTTTGGGGTAGGGTGTGCACTCGTCACACGGACCGCGGCGCCTCATCGAGCCGGACGTGGGACCTTCGGGTACCCTTCCAAGCAGCCGCACCGAAGGAGAGCCCATGCGCCAGACCGTCGCCGCGATCGTCGCCGCCCCGCTCGCGGCCCTTCTGCTGGCCGGCTGCGGATTCGCCAGTCCGATCCGGACCCAGCAGACCTACTCGCCCTCCGACGGCGTCCGCGTGGACCTCGGCGACGGCGTGCGGATCGAGAACCTCATGGTCCTCACCGAGGCGGAGGGCGAGCCGGGCCGGCTGCTGGGCGCGGTGGTCAACGGCTCACCCGCGGACGCGCGGGTGCGGATCGACGTCTCCGGTGGCGTGAACGAGATCCGCGTGGGGGCGGGAGAGGTGGCCAGCCTCCTCGACGACGCCGACCTCATCCCGGCGGTCGGGGCTCCCCCGGGCGCCACCATCGAGGCGACGATCGATTTCCGGGGCACGACCACCCGGCGCATCCCCGTCCTCGACGGTTCGATACCGCCCTACGACAGGTACCTCCCCTGATTCACGCCACCGGCGGAACCAGCTTGTAGCCGAGCCCCCGCACCGTGCTGAGGAGCACGGGGTGCGCCGGATCCTTCTCGAGCTTCGCGCGCAGCCTCTTCACGTGGACGTCGAGGGTCTTGGAGTCTCCCATGAAATGGGGCCCCCAGACGCGGTCGATGATCTGGCCCCGGGTGAGGACCCGTCCGGGGTTCCGCAGGAAGAACTCGAGGAGTTCGAACTCCCGGAGCGGCAACGGCACGGGCGTCCCGTCCACCGTCACCTCGTGACGGTCCACATCCATGGTCACCGGGCCGACCGTCAGGATCGACTCCTCCCGCGGGATGTCCTCCACGGGCGGCGCCGCGCGCCGCAGCACGGCGTTCACGCGCGCGACAAGTTCCCGGTAGGAATAGGGCTTCGTGACGTAGTCGTCCGCCCCGATCTCCAGTCCGACGACCTTGTCGATCTCGGTGTCGCGCGCCGTGAGCATGATGATCGGCACGCGCGAACGGGTGCGTATCGACCGGCACACCTCGGTTCCGGAGATCCCGGGAAGCATGAGGTCGAGGAGGACGATGTCGACATCGTCCGACAGCGCGGTCAGGGCCTCGGTGCCGGTGGCGACCGCGACCACCTCGAATCCGTCGCGCCGCAACTTGAAGGTCAATGGGTCGCGGTAGGCAGCCTCGTCCTCGACCAGCAGGATCTTCGTCATCCTCGGACCTCTTCCTCAGCCGGGGCCGACGCCCGCGGGATCACCAGCGTGAAGGTGGATCCGCGTCCGGGCTTCGACCAGAGCTTCACCTCACCGCCGTGGTCGCGGGCGATGTGCTTCACGATGCTCAGCCCCAGGCCCGTGCCGCCGGTGGACCGGGAGCGCGCCGCGTCACCCCGGTAGAACCGTTCGAAGACCCGCTCCTGGACGTCCTCCTCGATGCCGATGCCCTGGTCGACGACGGCGATGCGGACCATGCCGTCCTGGGCCTTCACGCCGACGGACACCGTTGAACCGGCAGGCGAGTACCGGATGGCATTGTCGAGCAGGTTGCGCAGCGCGGTGGTCAGCAGGGCGCGATCCCCCGAGACGACCAGGCCCGCCTCCCCGCCGTGAACGAGCCGGATGCCGTGCGCTTGGGCCTCGACGCGGATGCGGTCGAGGGCCTCGGCGACGACGTCGTCCACCGCCACCGGCTCCGGGTTCCCGAGTGCGTCCGGCTCCTGGAGACGGCTGAGGTCGATGATCTCCTGGACGAGGGTCGCGAGTCTGGCTGCCTCGCGCCGCATCTGCTCGGCGAAATGGGCCACCGCCTCGGGCTCGTCCGCACTCTCGGAAATGGTCTCCGCCAGCAGGGACAGTGCGCCGACCGGTGTCTTCAGTTCGTGGGACACGTTGGCGACGAAGTCCCGGCGCATCTCCTCCACACGTCGCGCCGCCGTCTGGTCGCGGGCGAGGATCAGGGACCGGTCCCGTCCGAGGGGCGCGACCGACACCGCGACGTGCAACGTCCCGGAGCGGTCTGACGGCCCACGTCGCAGTTCCAGCTCCGCGCTCTGGGTGACACCGCTCTGTCGCATCGCATCCACGAGGTCGCTGATCTCCGTGTGCGCCAGACGGTCCGCCCGCACCAGATGGAAGTGCAGCGCGCGGGTGTTGGACCTGATCACGTCGCCCTGGGCATCGAGGATGATCGCCGCGTCCGGGAAGGCGGCGAGCATGCGCGCCTCATCCTCCGTGAGGTCATCGGCCTCGGCCTCGGCCTCCTCGCGCCGCTCGCGCTCGCTGAGGTGGTAGGCCAGGGTGGCCACGGCGCCGACCAGGAGGCCCACCAGCGCGGCGATGATCACGTCCAGTGCCGTACCCACATGGCACACTCTAGGGGAGGGGGCCCGAGGTCTCCGAGTGACCATGACCCGTCCATCCAGTGTTCCCCGCCGCGACACCTCTCGTTCACGGGGCACTGCTTGGTTGGTGACGACGCAGGCCAAATGTGAGTGAGGTGTTGAGCGCGTGCGCGAGATCTTCCATCGGGAACTCGAGGAACTGGGTGACCTTCTCCTGGACATGGCCCACAAGGTTTCCGAAGCCGTCAGCCGGGCCGGGGACGCGATGCGAACGTCCGACCTGGAGCTCGCCGAGAGCGTGATCGACGCCGACAAGCGCATCGACGAGCTCGAGGACAGGATCGAGACGATGAGCCTGACGATGCTGGCCCGGCAGCAGCCGGTGGCGACCGATCTCCGGCTCGTGGTCTCCGCCCTGCGGTTGTCGGCCACGCTGGAGCGTATGGGCGACCTGGCGGGCCACGTCGCCTTCATCGCGCGGTCACGCTACCCCGATCCCGTCTCGACGGGCGCCATGGCGGAGACCCTGGACGCGATGTCGCGCGTGGCCACCCAGATCGTGGCGAAGCTGGTCGAGCTGATGACGAAGCACGACCTCTCGCTC
>JALHDK010000287.1 GCA_022838965.1 Actinomycetales bacterium
GGCCGTGGACACCAGCGCCATGCCGATCGTGAGCGCTGCTGCGGTAGCGGCGGTGCGGCGCGGGTTGCGCATCACGTTGCCGCGGGCCAGGCGGCCCACCGGCCGGAAGGCGTTGAGGGGGCGCGCCACGCCACCCAGGACGGTCGGCACGAACACCGGGGCCATGCCGAGCACGCCCATGAGCACCGCGAACGCGCCGGCTCCCAGCACCGGGCCGCTGAGCTCGCGGACGGCGTACACGGTGGCGCCGATCCCGCCGAGCAGCACGACTCCCGAGATGATGGCCCGGAGCACGAGGGACTTCTCGGCCTTGGGCGACTCCGGGCGCATGGCCTCCACCGGCGCGGTGGTCGCCGCGTCCCGCGCCGGGATCACCGCCGCGAGACAGGTCACGAGGACGCCGGCGACCACGATCCAGACCGCACGGTCCGCGGGCAGGGAGATCGCCGTGGCACCGAAGTCGATGCCGAGGCTCACCAGCACGCGCTGCAGCACGGAGACGAGCGCGATCCCCCCGGCGATGCCGGCGCTGGCCCCCACGGCCCCGATGAATGCCGCCTGCATGAGCAGCGTCAGCACCACCTGGATGGGCGAGGCGCCCACGGCCCGCAGCAGGGCGTACTCGCGCTGCCGCTGGCGCACCAGCATCGCGAAGGTGTTGAAGATGAGGAACGAGCCGACGAACAGCGCGATCAGGGCGAACACGAGGATGAACGTCTCGATGAACCCCAGGGCCTCCTGCGTGGCGGATCGGGACTGTTCCCGGAGCTGGTCGCCGGTGACCGCCTCGACCCCGGTCCCGAGTTCCGCCTGCAGGGCGCTGGCCACGGTGGCGGGATTCGCGCCGTCGTCCACCTTGATGGCGATCTGGCGGACCCGGCCGTCGGGGGCGAAGGCCTCCTCGCCCAGCTCGGGCGAGACCACCAGGATGGTGGCGCCGAGGAGGGGGATCGTGTACTCGACCTCTCCCACCACCGTCACCTCGCGGGGCGGGAGGAGCCCCGCGCTGAAGGGGGCCGTGTCGCCCAGCTTGTAGCCCGACTTCTCCAGCGTGGTGCTGTCGAGGGCGATCTCGTTCGCCCCCGTCGGGAACCGGCCGTCGAGCACGGTCGCCGTGCCGAACTCCTCCCACAACACCCATCCGAACGAGGGCGCCTGCGAGTTGGTCACCGCCAGGCCGTCGGACCCCACCACGTACGCGACGCCGAACAGGTCGGGGTGGGCGGAGGCGACGCCGTCGACGGCGAGCGCCTGATCGGCCAGCCCGATGTCGATCGGCTCGCGGCCGCCCCCGAACGGCCCACCGCCCCCGGCGTCGCCGGCGTCCCCCTCACCCGTCGCCGGTCCGCGGAGGTAGATGTCGGCGGAGACGGTGGCGGAACTGAGCTGGTCGATGGTCGTCTGCAGCAGTCCGGTGAGGGTGAAGGTGCCCGACACGAAGGCGGTGGCGAGGAAGACCGCGAGGATCGACAGCACGAACCGCACCCAGTGCGTCCGGATGTCCCGGAGGGCGAGCCGCAGCATCAGCGGGCTTCCGCGGGGTGATGGGCGGGAGCGAGCTCGCCGAGGGTGGCGAGGACGGAGTCGCGCGTGGGGCGCAGCAGTTCACGCACGATGCGACCGTCGGCGAGGAACAGCACGCGGTCGGCGTAGGCGGCGGCGGTGGGCTCGTGGGTCACCATCACCACGGACTGGCCGAACTCGTCGACGGACTGCCGCAGGAAGCCCAGGACCTCCGCGGCCGCACGGGAGTCCAGGTTGCCGGTGGGCTCGTCCGCGAACACCACCGACGGCTTGCCGACCAGCGCACGTGCGCAGGCGACGCGCTGCTGCTGCCCCCCGGAGAGCTCGGACGGCCGGTGGTGGAGGCGGTCCCGCAGCCCCACCGTGTCGACCACGAGGTCGAAGCGGGAGCGGTCCACCTGGATCACCAGATCCCCCC
>JALHDK010000055.1 GCA_022838965.1 Actinomycetales bacterium
CGCCGGCCGCCACCCGCGGGTGGAGGGTGTTCGCCACCCGCACGCGCAGCAGCCATGTCGCCACCACCGACAGCAGCAGCGGCACTCCCAGCGACATCCCGATCGCCGGCACCACCACGCCGGAGTCATTGACCGCGAACCCGATGGTCCACGCGGTCGCCAGGGCGAGCACCCCGGGCCGCAGCATCACGGCGTCCTGCTCGAGACGGGCCACCGTGGCGCGGGGACGCAGCCAGTCATAGCCCGCGCGGAACCGGGCCAGGCGGCGCGCGCCCTCGGGTTCGCCCACGTCCTCAGCGTCGCCGCGGCCGCCGCGCCCCAGCGGCCGGGCGATCACCACCACGAGGACGATGACGCCGGAGATCGCGAGGAGGGTCAGCGTCGACCCGAAGAGGTTGGTGAGGTTCTGCCCGGCCTTGCGGGCGATGACGTTCCAGAGCCCGCCGTCGATCACGGTCTGGATGAAGTTCCCGAGGTGGGTCTCACCGCCAGGAGGGCCGATCCGCCCAGCACCAGCGCCAGCCGCCGCCACGTGATCCGCACCTCGAGGGTCAGCAGGACGAGCAGGATGAACGCCGGGATGAGGGCCGGAGGCCCGCCGAAGTCCGCGCCGATGGAGGGGTGGCCGTTGAGGATCACCGCCACCACGCCGATGAGTCCGATCAGCGCCGCGGCACTCCAGCGATGGCCGCGACGGGCGAGCGGTTCGGCCACGCACATCGCCACGAGCAGGCTCGACGTCGCGTGGAGCGCGAACGAGGAGTTGTTGAAGCCGTAGAACCGCCCGCCGACGAGCGGCTGGACGCCCATCAGCGCGGACACCTGCAGTGTCGCCCCGGTGAGGACATCGGTCACCAGCACCGCGGAGGTGATGCCGGCGACGACGACGATCGGCGAGAGCAGGTGCCGGCGCCACGGTCCCCAGACGGCGATCGCCCCGATTCCCACGGCGATGGCCAGCACCAGCGCCCACAGGACCAGGCCGGGGTTGCCGGCACGCCACCACGGGAGCAGGTTGGCGAGGTAGTTGGCCACCGGGAGCGCCGCGACCATCGCGCCCGCGATCCGCAGCGCCCGCAGGAGGCGGGTGGTGCCGTCGGGACGCAGCAGGGCACGCCCCAGGGCGGCGGAGCGGGTCGCGGAGGCCTGGAGGGCCCGCAGGATCGTGCGGTTCATGCCGAGCGCCGCCGCCGCGTACAGCAGCAGGCTGATCACCACGAGGATCGTGAAGAAGCCGGGGACCAGCGGGCGCACGGCCAGCGAGTGGGCGGCGGCGTCCGTGAGCCGGAAGTGGTGGTTGGCGGGGGCGGGGCCAGTGGTGGTGAACGGCGCCCCCGGCATGCTGGCAAGGGTGGTCCCGGTGACCAGGGAGAGGATCGTCGGTGCCACATCCGTGGCCTGGACCATGCCGTACTGGCGGGTGGAGGCGGTGCCCAGCACCCCGGGCGCCGCGGCGGCGCCCACGAGGGCGGCGAGCTGCATCCGTGGCACCGTACCCGAGTCCGCCAGGGACACCACGAGGAGGATGGGGTCCAGCCCCGCGGCGCCCCGCAGCACCGCTGCCACCTTCGCCTCGATGGAGGCGACCTGCTCCGCCCGGGTGGGGGCGGAGATGATCCAGTCCTCGGTGTCCGGGAGTTCGGGCAGGTCGGGAGTGGCGGCGTCGTCCTCCCCGGTGTTCAGGGAACCCTCTTCCACCCACACCAGCGGCCGGTTGCGGTCCCTGACGGTCCCGACGTCCACCACTACCAGGCTGTGGGCGGCGAGACCGGCTTCCACCTGCTCGCCGAGCACCGCGGGCACCGCGGAGGCGGGCTCGTAGTCCCCCACCGGCACGCCGGTGAGGCCTGCGAGCGCGACGGCGGCCCCCGGTCCGATCGCGAGCGTCGTGACGCCCCGGGAGGCCAGTTCCGCCCCGAGCAGGCCGGGAACGGCGTCGTAGGGCGCCTCCGCGGCGGCGCGGACGAAGTCCGGCCAGCCGGGGACCACGCCGTCCGGTCCGGGGGAGTACAGCCTGCGGCACGTCCCCCACGTCTCCATGGGCAGGTCGGCGGCGCGCCGCCCGGCCGAGACCGCGAGCCAGCCGTCGGCGGGGCACGCCCAGGAGCGCACCGACCGGCTGATGAGGTTCGCCGTCGAGCCGTCCGTCAGCAGGGAGTACAGCGCGGGGGTGCTGGTGGGCGTGACGTCGTCCCAGCGGACGCCCGCCATTCCGACGACGACGACCGGCCGTCCCGGCGTCGCCGCGCCGTCGGCGCGGGCAGCCGTGGAGGGCAGGAACAGCGCTCCGAGCAGCGCGATCACCAGGACCACCGTCGCGCGCCAGCGGGCGCCAGCAGCACCGGGACGAGGAGGCCTCACCCTGCGAAGCCTACTTGGTGCGCCGGGGCCTGATCCCACCATGCGCGCCGGATTCCGGGCCCGGGCGTGCACCGCGCTACTGTGGAGGCACTATGCGCTGCGCCTACCTCGGACCCGAGGGCACCTTCTCCGAAGAGGCCCTCCGGATGTACTCCCCGGACGCTGAGGCGGTCGCGTGCGTCGACGTGCCCAGCGCGCTCGACATGGTCCGGTTCGGGGAGGCCGACTTCGCCGTCGTCCCCATCGAGAACTCGGTGGAGGGTGGCGTCAACGCCACGCTCGACACGCTGGCCCACGGCACTCCGCTCATGATCGTGGGCGAGGTCGTGGTGCCGATCACCTTCTCCCTGGTGGCCCGGGCGGGCACCCGGATGGAGGACGTGCGCACGGTTGGCACCCATCCGCACGCCTGGGCCCAGTGCCGGCGCTGGCTGCGGGACAACCTTCCCCAGGCGGTCCACGTCCCGGTGCCCTCCACCGCGGCGGGTGCTGCGGCGCTCGCGAGCGGCGAGGCCGAGTACGACGCCGGCCTGTGTTCCCGGATCGCCGTGGAGCGCTACCAGGTCGAGGTCCTCGCCGAGGGCATCGCTGACGTGTGGAACGCGGTCACGCGGTTCGTCGTCGTCTCCACGCCCCGGAGACTGCCCCGCCCCACCGGCGCGGACAAGACGACGCTGATGGTCCACCTGGCCCACAACGAGGCCGGGGGGTTGCTGGCCATGCTCCAGGAGTTCGCCGTGCGCGGGGTCAACCTGTCGCGGATCGAGTCCCGTCCCATCGGGGACGCGCTCGGACGGTACGGCTTCTCCATCGACGCCGAGGGCCACATCGCGGAGGAACGGATGCAGGACGTGTTGATGGGTCTGCACCGTGCCTGTCCGCTGGTACGGTTCATAGGCTCCTATCCGTCCGCCGACGGGGTCCGGACGCGGCCTGCGCCGGGCACCTCGGACGCGGACTTCATCGCGGCTCGCACCTGGGTGCGGTCGCTGCTCCAAAGTTGAGGTAGTTCCCATGAGTTCGGAGGCTCACCGTCACGGTGCGGCCCCTGCGCTGACCCCTGACGGCGCAGCCTCGGCCACCGTGCCCTCATCGTCCAGTCCGGCCGAGGCCAGCGGCCGGCGGCCGCATGCGAAGGAACGCATCCTGGAGGCCGCACGCGACGAGTTCGCACGGTACGGCTACACCGGCGCCTCGCTCCGCGCGATCGCCGCGGCCGCGAACATCGACGTCGCCCTCATCGCCTACTACTACGGAAACAAGGCATCGCTGTACTCCACCGTGGCCAGCACCATCGACAACGGTGCGGACACACTCGCGGACCTGTTCGTCCACCGTCGCGCCGACTTCGGGAGGCTGGCCGCGGAACTCCTCGCCCGGCTGGAGCGGGACGAGCGGGCCGTCAAGGGCGGCCAGTCCGTGTTCCGCACCCTGTTCACCCCCAACGGGTCGGACGACCCCGTGCACGCGGGCCTGGTCGCCGACAGCGCCCGTGTCCTCGGGTACGGCAGGGCGAACTCCGAGACCGAACTCGTGGACGAACTGTGCTCGGCGCTCATCATCGGGGTGTTCGTCGTCCGGCACGTGTTCGGGATCGAGCCGACGGCGTCGGCCTCCATCGAGCGCATGGCGGCGACGATCGGGCCGCTCCTGCAGCGGATCATCGACAGGTCCGCGGCGCGGAGCCCGCGTGAAGGCGTCGTCGCGAGCCCGGCCGCAAGCCCCGACGTCGTCGCGGACCCCGAACCCGTCGACGACGCGGGAGGGGGCGACACCCGCTCGCGGATCCTGGGCGCCGCCCGCCGGTCCTTCGCGACCCTCGGCTACCACGGCACGGCACTGCGCGCCCTCGCCGACGAGGTGGGCTGCAACGTCGCGCTGATCCCCTACCACTTCGGCAACAAGGCCGACCTGTTCCGCGAGGTCGTGGGGGAGGGGCTGGCGGGGCTGAACCTGCTCCACGTCATCGCCGAGCAGCAGGACGCGCATCCCGCCGAGGCGGCCGAGGCCCTGGTCCGGACCATGGTCCGCCTGTTCAACCACGAGCCGGCATCCTCGGCCGTCCGTGCCGTCCTGCTGACCTCGGCCGCGCCGCGTCCCGGAGACGAGGACCTGGCCGGCGAGCTGCACGCGGCCCTCCAGCGGCTCAGTGACCGGGTCATGGCCCGGCGTGACATCGGCTCGCTGCGCGCGGACGACCTTGGCCTCGGGGACGGGGAGTTCCCCGCCCCCGAGCTGGCGCTCGCGCTCCACATGTTCGGCTCGACGTTCGTGGGCCTCTACGTGGCCCAGACGATCCTGCGGATGGAGCCGCTGGCCTCCGCGAGCGAGGACGAGATCGTGGACGTGCTCGCGCCGGTGCTCGAGGGGCTACTGCGCGGAGACTGGGACCTCACGCCGTAGCGTCAGGAGCCGCGGACGATGAGCGATCCCGGCTGGATGCGGGCGTACATCGTGGTGGACAGGCCCACCAGGTCCCCGTCCACCTGGACCGCCTCCGGTTGCGCGGTGTGGATGGTGACGGTCCGGCCGCGCTTGTAGTCGATCTTCGAGGCGGAGTTGGCGGCGCTGCGGATCCCCACGCCCTGCAGCACGATGCGGCCGGCGAGCGACGCCCACCCGATGATGCCACCGCGGGTGTCGACGGCCATGATGTCCAGCCAGCCGTCGTCGTAACGCGCGTCCGGAAGCAGGGTGACGCCCACCGGCAGCTTGCCGCAGTTCGCGATCATGATGGTGCGGGCCTTGACGTGGTACCGCTGCGAGTCGCCGATGGTGACGATGGCGTCGACGCGGCGGCCCAGCAGGTGCTTCGCGGCGGCGACGAAGTACGCCATCCACCCGATGCGGGACTTGAGCTCGTCGTCCGTGCCCGCGACCATGTTGGCGTCGAAACCGATCCCCCCGATGACCAGGAAGATGTGCTCCGTGTCCGGCGGCGACTGCTTCACGCCGTGCGCCTGCAGGTCCTTCCTGTCCTGGAAGGCCTCCGCGACACCCGACTCCAGCGCCTCCTCGACCTCCTCCCGCGTGAGCAGCTCCGTCCGCACCCACCCGACATCCACCGGATGCTCCCGCCCGGTGAGCGCGAGCTTGATCATCTCGCGCTGGTCGGCGAGGGGGAGATCCAGGTTCCGCGCGAACAGGTTGCCGGTCCCGAGCGGCAGGAGGCCCATGGGGGTGTTCGTGCCCACGAGCGCCGCCGCGACCGTCCGCACCGTGCCGTCCCCACCGGCCGCGACGACGACGCTCGCCCCCGCCGCGATGGCCTGCTTCGCCTGACGGGTGCCCGGGTCCTCGATCGTGGTCTCCAGGAAGATCGGATCGGGGAGACCGACCTCGTGCGCTGTCTGCGTGAAGAGGCGCTTCAGCTCGGCCCAGTCCGCGTTCTTGGAAGGGTTGTAGACGACGGCCGGGGGTCCTGCCGGTTGCTCGACGGCCGGAGGGCCGGCGGTCACCGGAGCGGGGATCCCGGTTGCGCGCCGCAGGGCGAGGATCGCCACCACCAGCGCCGTGACCGCGATCACGAACGCGAGCAGCACCAGGACGGTGAGCGCGGTGGGACTCATGAGGTGAATCTACCCGCCGCGGAGCGGCCTTTCGCACAGGGCTGTCGATGGACGGTGGCCGGCGTGGGGCCGGGTGGTGCCGGCCCTCCGGCACCGGCCCTCCGGCACCGGCATCGCACCCACTAGGCTCGACCCCATGATCGATCTTCGCGCCCTGAGAGAGAACCCCGAGCCGGCGCGCCTCTCGCAGCGTGCCCGGGGGGCGGACGAGTCCCTGGTGGACCGCATCATCGCGGCCGACGAGGTGCGGAGGGCCAGGCTCACGGCATTCGAGAGCCTGCGCGCGCAGCAGAAGGCGGTCTCGCGTTCCGTCGGCAAGGCGGCACCCGGGGACCGGGAGGCCACCCTGGCGCACGCCCGCCAGCTGGCCGAGCAGGTCAGGGCCGCGGAGCAGGAGGCCGACGCCGCGGCCGCCGAGCTGGACGCCCTGGTCATGCAGTTGCCGAACATCATCATCGACGGCGTCCCGTGGGGTGGCGAGGCCGACTACGTCGTGCTGCGCCACGAGGGCCCGGCCCGCCGCGACTTCGCCGCCGAGGGGTTCGTGCCCCGCGATCACCTCGACCTCGGGGAGGCGCTCGCCGCGATCGACACGCGGCGCGGCACCAAGGTCTCCGGCGCCCGGTTCTACTACCTCACCGGCGTCGGGGCTCGCCTCGAACTCGCCCTGCTGAACTGCGCCCTCGACCAGGCGGTGGAGAGCGGCTTCATCCCGGTGATCACGCCCACGCTGGTCTCGCCGGCGGTCATGGGCGGCACCGGCTTCCTCGGCGCCCACGCGGACGAGATCTACTACCTCCCCGCCGACGATCTCTACCTCACCGGCACCTCGGAGGTGGCCCTCGCCGGCTACCACCAGGACGAGATACTCGACCTCACCGCCGGGCCGCTCCGCTACGCCGGCTGGTCCACCTGCTACCGCCGGGAGGCGGGCTCGTACGGCAAGGACACCCGCGGCATCATCCGCGTCCACCAGTTCAACAAGGTGGAGATGTTCTCCTACTGCCGGCAGGAGGATGCCGAGGAGGAGCACGCCCGGCTGCTCGCCTGGGAGGAGGAGATGCTCGCCAAGGTGGAACTGCCGTACCGCGTCATCGACGTCGCAGCCGGGGACCTCGGGTCCTCGGCCGCCCGCAAGTACGACTGCGAGGCCTGGCTGCCCACCCAGGAGCGCTGGATGGAGGTCACCTCCACGTCGAACTGCACCACGTTCCAGGCGCGCCGCCTCGCGATCCGGGAGCGCACCGACGCCGGCACGCGTCCCGTCGCCACACTCAACGGCACCCTCGCCACCACGCGGTGGCTGGTGGCGATGCTCGAGAACCACCAGCGTCCCGACGGGGGTGTCCGGGTCCCGGCGGCCCTGCAGCCGTACCTGGGAGGACTCGAGGTGCTGGAGCCGGTGGTCCGGTGACGACGGCGGACGGCGGGGTTTCCCGGCCCGGTGGAACGGCGGGCTGACCATGTCGTGGCACGTTCCGCAGCACCTGCCGCCTGCCGGCCCGGATCTGCTGGTCGCCCTCGACCTGGACGGCACCCTCCTGACCCACATGGGCCAGGCGACCGACGCGGTGCTCGACGCCGTCGGCCGGCTTGCCGCCACCGGCGCCCACGTGGTGATCGCGACGGGACGCAGTGTCGTCGCCACGCTCCCGGTGCTGGAGGCCATCGGGCAACGCGAGGGGTACACGGTGTGCGCCAACGGCGCGGTCACGCTCCGGCTGGATCCCGCGTACGAGGGCGGCTTTGACGTCGTGGAGGCCATCACGTTCCACCCGGAGGCGACACTCCGCCGGCTGCGGCACGTGCTGCCCGACGCGCTGTTCCTCGTGGAGGACGCGAACCATGTGCGCCGGGTGAACGCGCCGTTCCCCGAGGGCGAGCTCATGGGCGACCCCGAGGTGGTGGACTTCGAGGACCTGTGCCGCATCCCCGCCACCCGTGTCACGCTCCGCGCCCCCGACCTCGAGGCCCACCACCTCCACGAGGCGATCGACCGGGCCGGTCTGCACGGCGTGAGCTACGCGGTGGGCTGGACGGCGTGGCTCGACGTGGCTCCGGAGGGGGTGTCGAAGGCGTCGGCGCTGGAGCGGGTGCGGGAGCACCTGCGGGTGTCCCCGTTCTCCACGGTCGCGGTCGGTGACGGGCAGAACGACCACGAGATGTTCGTCTGGGCGAGCTGGGCCGTGGCGATGGGGCAGGCGTCCGAGGAGACGAAGGCGTACGCCAACCACGTCGCGGGAACGGTGCACCAGGACGGACTCGTGGACGTGATCACGGCGCTGCTGGAGCGTTGATGGGATCGAAGCGGCTGGAGCCCTGATGGCGGCGTCCGACTGGGTGCCCGCGGCGATCGCGGTCCTCACGGGTGTCCTGGCCCTCTCCAGCTGGCGGCGTCGTCGGGAGCCCGGAGCCACACTGACCGTCGCGAGCGTGCTCGCGACGCTCTGGGCGGTGGCCTCCCTCATGCAGGGTCTGGCCACCGAGCCGGCCCGGAGGATCGTCTGGTACGGGGTGAGCATCTCGCTCCTTCTCCCGATTCTCGCCGGCGTGACCGTGTTCATCGTGCAGTATGCCGGCCTGGGCCGCCTTCTCACCCCCTCCCGGGTGCTCTGGGCACTCGCGGTTCCGGCGGCGCTCGACATGGTCCTCGTGCTCACCAATCCACTCCACGGTCTCGTCTGGTCGGACGCCGTCGTCGACCCCGGCGGTGCGGTGCGGGTGAGTGTGGAGGTGGGGGGGTGGCTGGGTCTCGGCTACTCCCTGGTTCTCGGGCTCATCAACATCACGGCCCTGGTGCGGCTCATCGTCGTGTCACCGGACCGGCGCCTTCCCGCCTTCCTGATGCTGCTCGCCCACCTCGCCTCGCGGTACGCCTTCACCCACGAGGTCCTGCAGCTCGACCTCCCCCTGCCGGTCTCGCCTGGCGTTCTCACCGTTGCGGTCCCGTTCGCGACCTACGCGGTCGCGCTGTTCGGCCTCCACGTGCTGGACCCGGTGCCCGTCGCCCGGCGCGCCGCCCTCGAGCAGATGAGCGATGGCGTGCTGGTGTCGGACGTCGACGGCGTCGTCATCGATGCCAATCCGGCCGCCGAACGCATCTTCGGCGCGGCGGCCGCCGAGCTGCGGGGACGGCTGCTCAGCGATCTCGTGCCCCGGACGGCACTGTCGGGGGACCGGCCGGACCGGCCGGGGGCCGAGCGGTTCGAGGTTGCACTCGGACCCGGCGACTCCCGGCGCCACTACGTCGTCGACCGGTCGATCCTGTCGGACGGGTCCGGGAGGCACCTGGGCGAGGTCCTCCTCGTCCACGACGTCACGGACCAACGGGCCATCCAGGACAGGCTCCTGGAGCATCGCCAGACGGTCGCCCGGCTCACCGAGCGTGAGCACCTGGCGCGGGACCTGCACGACAGTGTCGGTCAGGTCCTCGGGTTCGTGAGCATGCAGGCACAGGCGATACGGAAGCGGCTCGCCGACGGGGACACGGATCGGGCGGATGCCCTGCTGGCCCGCCTGGCGGAGGTGGCGCAGCAGGCACACGCCGAGGTGCGCGGACTCATCCTGGGGTTGAAGTCGCCAGCGGACCTCGACGCGGCATGGTCGCTGGACGCGAGCGTGTCCGCGCATCTGCGGGAGTTCGAGGCGAGCTACGGGATCACGACCGAGCTCGAGCTGGTTGACGGCGCGGCCGGGGTGTCACTCGACGCCGCCACGGGGATCGAAGTGCTCCGGTCCGTGCAGGAGGCCCTCACCAACGCGCGGCGACACTCGGGAGCGGGCACAGTGCGCGTGGTGATCGAGCGTGCCGGCGACGGCGTGCGGGTGACCGTGGCGGACGACGGGCGCGGCTTCGACCGGGACGCCGTCGACTCCGCCCGCCAGTTCGGACTCGCGAACATGCGCGAGCGGATGGAGGAGATCGGTGGCAGCCTGAGGGTGGACACCGCCCCCGGCCAGGGCACCCGGGTCACGTTCGAAACGCCCGGCCTGTCATCAGAGGAGGGACACACGTGAGGGTGCTGCTCGCCGACGACCATCCGCTGGTGATCGAGGGCCTGCGGAACATCCTCGAGGCCCACGGCATCCAGGTCGTGGGGGTGGCCCGCGACGGGCTGGAGGCCCTCGCCCTCGCCCGGGCGGTGCGGCCGGATGTGGTCCTGATGGATGTCCGGATGCCGCGCTGCGACGGGCTCACCGCCACCCGGTTGATCAAGGCCGAGCTTCCCGACGTCAGGATCGTCATCCTGACCGTCTCGGCGGACGAGTCGGACCTGTTCGAGGCGGTGAAGAGCGGCGCCCACGGGTACCTGCTCAAGAACATGGAGGCCGATGCGCTGATCGAGGCACTCGAGGACGCCGGTCGGGACATCCCCCCGTTCGCGCCGGGTCTCGCATCGCGCCTCCTGGACGAGTTCTCGCACCTCGCAGGACTCGTGCCCGGCGGCGTTGGCGCGGGGAGTGCCGCGCCGGAGGGCAGACCCGCGGGATCCCCGGACCGGACGGAGAGCGCCGTGCGGGCCGAGGGGGTGGCGGATCGTGACGAGCCGCTCACCCCCCGGCAACGCGAGGTGCTCGCCCTGGTGGCTGACGGCCTCGGGTACAAGGAGATCGCGAGGAGGATCTGCCTGAGCCCGCGCACGGTCAAGTACCACATGGCGGAGATCATGCGGAAGCTGCACCTGGACAACCGTGCCCAGGTGCTGGCATGGGCCGGCCGGGCGGGGCTCGGTGATCCGGGTGGGGGCCAGACGGAGGCCTGAGCCTCCGCACGGCCCGGTCTGCCGTGTGCCCCGGCCCGGGACCTCGGGACTGTCCCGCGGGCCAGCCGGGACTGTCCCACAACTGGCTCGACGGACATTGTCCACGGAGGGGTTGTGCGAGGACCGTTGAACCTGCGGGGGTGTCTCCGGGAGATGCACGATGCGGGAAGGTCGAGGACGATCGGCGATCCGCCTCAGGCGGATGCTCGCCTCGGTCGTCGTCGCCTCGTTGACGGCGCCCCTCGGCAGCCTGACTGCCGCTGCGGAACCGGGCCCCTCCGAAGCGCCCTCCGTCCTCCAGCTGGACGGGGTCTTCCGGCAGTCCTGGTCGTTCTGGCACAGCGTCCTCCCGCAGGAGACCCCGCGTGAGGGCGGCGCTCCGCAGGTGGTGGTGATCGGCGGCGCGGGCGGCTTCTCGCGCGTTCTCGTCGTCGAGGCGGGCCTCGATGAGGCGTCCACGGAGGCGGACGAGCCGGCACCGGCCGAGGAGCCGGCCCCGGTGCCCGCGCCCGCGCCTGCGGAGGAGCCGGCCCCGGTGCCCGCGCCCGCGCCTGCGGAGGAGCCGGCCCCGGTGCCCGCGCCC
>JALHDK010000288.1 GCA_022838965.1 Actinomycetales bacterium
CGCGATGACGCCGGTGACCGGATGGGTGACCGTGATGAGGATCTCGTTGCCGGGGATCGCGGAATCGCCAAAGACGTCGTTCTGACCGTCCATAGAGGTGCGCAGGATCACGGTCGGCGTGCTCGCGCCAGTGCAGACGTGATTTCCGTCCGCATCGGCAGTGCACAAGCGGACCCACTGGCCTGCGGCGAGGTCGTCGCCAGACGTAACCTGAAGCTGGTCCATCGCCACGGCGAAGACACCGTCGGGGCCGGTGGGCACGAAGCCGTAGCTGGCGTCCTCAATGTTCAGGTTGACCAGAGTGTTGGGTGGCCCATACCCCCGGATCACGTCCGAGCGCTCGTCAGGGAACACATCGAGCGGCACTACTGTCAGGGTCTGGTCGAAGCCCGTCGCGGACTGTGCCTGAATCGTGTCGCCTGCGACTAGCTGGGCATCGACCTCGCCCCAGCCCCGGTGATCCATACCGGTGGGCTCGTTGGAGACACCGGTGAGCTGCCCCTTATAGGTGCCGTCGCCGGCGCGCAGCGTGAGCGTGTACGGTGTTCGGGGAGGCGCGAAGCTCACGACGGTGTAGTTGTACATCGCCCAGGCCCGGACAAAGTCGGTGTTGCCGGTCAGGGCCTCAACCTGGCCATCCTCAGTACGGTGGCGTACCTGGTAGTCGGTCGCGTTGCGAATGTCGTACCCTGCAGGTGCGACGGTGAACGTGCTGTCAGCAGTCGCCGTAACCTCGAAGGTCTCGCCTACCGGGAAGAGCGGGGTACCCGTCCAGCCGTTCCACTGGCGCCCCCAGACCTCGACCCGGGTGCTGGGCGGCGTCACCTCTCCGGTGATTTGGTCATTGACCATGTCGGGCGTCGTCGTCATCATCGCCACATTGACAACGCCCTTCCAGGCAAAGCCCGTGATCTCGACGGTGACCGTGTCGCCGTCTACCTTCACCCACTCATGCTCCTCGGTATACTTCAGTTCGCTCGGGTATGCCATTTCTGTCTCCTCACCTCTCGCGATAATCCCTGGGCCAACGCGCTCCCGCGGCTCCGGTGGCTACGACCGCCTATAGAAGGGCAGAGGCACGAAGATCGCGGGGATCTCCGTAGGCCCCTGCACGCACACACACTCGGCACCTATCAGCTCCGCCCGCCGATCCTTGAGCGACTTGCGCTCCGGATTCGCGACATGAGCCATGGCGATGCCGGTTCCACGGTGCGGGGAGTAGGTCCCGCTCGTAACCGCCCCCACACGGTGCCTGATGAGCGGTCCCGCCGATGTAACCGCCGACATCGGCCCGGCAGGCGAAGGAGAGCCCCACGTCCGCCGGACGGGTATCCTCGTCGATCTCATGGCCCCAAAGCGGGTAGGCCGCCTCCAGGCGGAGCACGTCGCGCGAGCCCAGGCCGCACGGCTCCGCGCCGGCGGATCGGAGAGCGCGCCAGAGGGTTGCCCCGTCCCCGGCGGCGGTGATGATCTCGAAGCCATCCTCGCCCGTGTAGCCCGTCCGCGAGACCATCGCCTCCACGCCCGCCACGAGCCCCGAGGCGAACCGGTGGAGCCGCATCGCGCCGAGATCCAAGTTGGTGAGCGGCGCGAGGAGCGCCTGTGCCGCTGGCCCCTGAAGGGCGACCATGGCCGTGTCGTCCGTCTCGTCAGTCCACTCCGCGTCCGTGGCGCGCTCCATGAGCAGGGCCAGGTCCTTCGCCGCGTTCCCGGCGTTCACCACGAGCTGGAGCTCATCGGGAGCGCCGCCTGGGCTGTAGATGAACAGGTCATCGGCGATCCCCGCCTCCTCGGTCAGAAGCAGGCCGTAGAGGCACCTGCCCGCCTCCAGGCTCGCGGCGTCGCTGCTCACCGCCCGCAGCACTGAAGCGAGAGCGCCGGGGCCCTTCACCCGGAACCTTCCCATATGTGAGACATCGAAGAGTCCTCCACGCTGCCGAACCGCTTCGTGCTCGACGAGGATGGAGGAGAACTGGACGGGCAACTGCCATCCGGCGAAATCCACGAGCTTCGCGCCCTCCTCCACGTGGCAGTCGTAGAGGGGGGTGCGCTTCGCGTCCATAGCCCGATCTACTCCTCTGGCGCCGGCCCCATCTCGAGGTCGGCGAAGTCGATGGTGCCCTGGCTGACTTCGATGCCGATGGCGCCTCGCCGAGGCTGCCCATTGAAGCTGCTGAACCAGAGCAGGCTCCCGTCCAAGACGGGGTTCCCGTTGAGCCGTACCGAAAGCTCCCAGCCCCGGTAGACGACCTCCAGGTCGTTCCATTGCCCCGCGGGGAGGGAGTTCACGTATCGCGGCGCGCCGTAGCCGAGCAGGGCGCCGGACGCCTCGCTTGCCGGGGCGTAGCGAAGCGAGGCCTGGTCGTCGGCGAGGGCCACGGCGATGACGTAACGGGTGTTCCCTTCGTCGTAGCGGAGATGGAGCCGCCCCACAGCTCCGTCGCTCACCCGATAGCGCAGCCGCAGGGTGTAGTCCTCGGCGACCTCATCGCTCGCTAGGATACTCCCTCGCGCGGCCGTCGCCGTGAGCATTCCGCCCTCCGCCGTGTAAGCCGCCGAGTTAGCGGCGGGCCCGCGCACCGACCACGCGGCCAAGTCCGCCTTCAGAGGGAGGGCTCGGAAGCCCGGCTGGGGGTGCTCCTCGATCATGATGTTCCGGTACCACACCTGCGCCCCGTGGTTGGTGAGACCGATGAACCCGCGGCGATTGCGCTCCCGAGGCTTCCGGCCCGCAGGGAGGGAGTCGTTCTCCTCGATCTCCTCGAGGTCGATGTCGTACAGCTCGGCGCCGTTGAGGACCGCGCGCACCCGGCTTCCCACGCACGTGATCTCGGCCTCGTTCCACTCTCCGGGCGGGCGGCCGGCGTCCACCGCCGGCGGGAACAGGTCGTAGAGGGCGCCCGTGCTGTCGGTGTTGGGCGCGTCGGCGATGTTGCCCATGATCTGGAACTCGAAGCTGACCGAGGAGGCCCGGCCTCGCAGCGGCGCTCGCAGCCAGACCCCGCTGTTGCCCCTTGGCGCGATCTTGTAGGAGAACCGCAGGGTGAAGTCGCTGTAGGCGCGGTCGGACCGAAGCCAGCCACCGCCCTCCCCGTTGCACCAGATGGCCTCATCGCGCCACTCCCACACGCCCGAGCCGATGGCATGCCA
>JALHDK010000056.1 GCA_022838965.1 Actinomycetales bacterium
CGACCCCGAGGTCATCCGCGGGGATGGGGCCGAGGACCGTGTTGACGGTGGAGCCGGGGGTCGCAGCGGTCATGGGCACTACCTTTCGGGACACGCCTGCACTGGCGTCGGGGGTGTGGATCGTCCGCGCCCGGATGACGAGCTCGGCGGGTGCGGACTGCCAACGGGGAGGCGGTGCACCTGAACCACTCCGGCAGGCGCTGCCTGCCGCCACCCGACCACGAGGTCGATGGTCGGGGACCTGGTCACCGGGACGTACACCACTCCAGGGATCCGCACGCTCTCGACGCTGTCCGGGACCAGCGCGATTCCACGACCGGCGGCAACGAACGAGACCAGAGTGGCCGTCTCGGCCACCTCTACGCGGACGTCCGGCTCGAAACCGGCTGCGGCGCAGGCCGAACGGACGGTCTCCGCCGTCGCCGACCGGGTCCGGGAGTAGCCGACAAATGGCTCACCCGCGAGTTCGTCCAGTGCCACCTCCTCGCGTCCCGCAAGCCGGTGGTCCACGCCCGCCGCAAGCACCAGGCCCTCGGAGCGCAGGACCCGCGAGCCGACGCCCGCCGTCTCCGGGAACGGCCTGAGGAGGCCGATGTCCAGGCGAGCCTCCTGGAGGGACTCGAAGATCTCCGGGCTGAGCAGCTCCCCCTTCAGCTCCAGGCCCAGCCGGGGGAGTTCGGCCTGGAGTGTACGGGAGAGCGTCGGCATGAGTCCATAGGTGGCCGATCCGATGAAGCCGAGCCGGACGCGGCCCTCTTCACCTGCGTCGACGCGCCTCGCCTCGTCGACGGCGGCGTCGACGGACCGGAGGATCTCCTTCGCGCGTTCGACGAACCGCGTCCCGGCCGGGGTGAGGTCCACGCGCCGGGTGGAGCGGGTGAGGAGTACAACCCCGAGTTCCTTCTCCAGGACCCGAATCTGTTGGGACAGTGCGGGCTGCGCGAGGAAGAGGCGCTCCGCGGCGCGGCCGAAGTGGCGCTCCTCCGCGACGGTCACGAAGTACCGGAGACGCCGCAGATCCATGACCGCTAGCGTCGCACTCGCTGTGGCGGCGCGTCAGCTGTTCTGCGGGTGCGGAACGGGGCCGCGCGCACGGGTGTGCGCGCGGCCCCGTGGGACGCTCAGTGGACCTCGACAGCGGTCCGCTGCGGGGCGCTGCTCTGCGGGGCTCCACGGTGCGGGTTCCAGCCCTTGCCGGCGACGGCGTTCGCCGCCGCACCGCTGACCACCACCATGATCGCGGTCATGACGGCGCCGTAGACGAAGAACCCGGCGATTGCCAGCAGTCCGGCAGGGGGCACGAGGGCCGCGGGCGCGCCGTCGCCGCCGACGTGGCTGAGGACCATCACCACCATGAGGGATTCGACGAAGCCGAGGAGAACGGCCGGGACCATGCCGAGCGGCGAGCGACCGAGGCCGAGCGGATGCACCGTCAGGATGAGGAAGATGATCGCCGTGATCCCGACGCCGAACACCACGGGGGCCGATGCGGGGTTGGCGGCCAGAAGGGGCCCGGCCACGAGCGTGAACAGCAGGCCCCAGGCGACGCCGGCGAGGAAGCTGAGCACCATCGGAACCAGGCCTCCGAGCGGCAGCCGCAGGGCGAAGAACAGGATCACGGGGACGATGAGGAACGGCGTGTACGGTGCGTACTGCGGCAGCAGGATCTGGAAGGGGAGCAGCAGGACAGTGATCAGCACCGCCCCGAGGAGGGACTCGACGAGGGTGCCCTTGACGAAGGTGGACATGGCATTTCTCCTTGGGATCGGCGCAACGGAGAGCGGAGATCGGTCGCCGCCGTATTCGGTCGGCGGTGGCGGGCAGTGTGACCCGGTGGCGGGTTCCAGCACAGCGTCAATTTCACGATATGGGCCCGGATATCGGCGGGTCAATTGACCATTGAGAGCCGAATCCTGTGATTCATCGGAAAAACCTCTGAATCCTCCCGCCCGCCCGTTTCGTGGCATTCCGTTCCCTCGCTGCCACGTGTCGGCACCCGGTCTGTCCGTTGCGAACCGGCGACGCTGCCGCGCGATCAGAGAGACGATGGGAGCGATCCAGCCAGGGACGGCTGGGCCGACGACACGAAAGGAGCGATCTGATGAGCGACGAGGCCGCAGCTCCCGCGATGCCCCGCATCGGCGACCCCGCACCGGCGTTCACGGCAGTGACGACGCAGGGACCGATCACCTTCCCGGCCGACTACGCCGGCAAGTGGGTCATTCTCTTCTCGCACCCCGCGGACTTCACGCCGGTGTGCACGAGCGAGTTCATCACCTTCGCCAGCCGCCAGGAGGAGTTCCGGGCCTACAACTGCGAACTGGTCGGGCTCTCCGTCGACGGACTGTACAGCCACATCGCGTGGCTCCGCACGATCAGGGAGAAGATCAGGTTCCGCGACTGGGAGAACGTCGAGGTGACCTTCCCTCTCATCGAGGACATCACCATGGAGGTGGCGAAGAAGTACGGGATGATCATGCCGGGCGAGGCCTCCACCAAAGCGGTCCGCGCGGTGTTCCTCATCGATCCCAGGGGCGTCATCCGCGCGATCATCTACTACCCGCTGAGCACCGGGCGCAACTTCGACGAGCTCCTGCGCGTGCTCAAGGCCATCCAGACAGCCGATGCGTTCGGTGTTGCCACGCCTGCGGACTGGGTGCCCGGCGAGCGGGTCATCGTGCCTCCTGCCGGTTCCTGCGGGGTGGCGAAGGACCGGATGGCCGGGGCCGAGGAGGGCGTGGAGTGCGAGGACTGGTTCTTCTGCACCAAGGCCATCAGCGAGGCGGAGGTTGAGGCGGCGATCCGGGCGACGTAGGGCAGGTCGCTGGCGCGCCGGGCCGGTCCCGGCGCGCCGCGGTCGTCAGTAGGCGATGCGGTCCGCGTTCGCGAGCCAGACCTCGAACGGCCGGTTCGCCTCCGGGAGCGCGAGATGGTCGATGACCAGCGGCCACTCGGCCCCCGAGTCGGGCAGCAGCACGTGGAAGGCCGCGTCGTCGAATCCCGCGGCTGCTGCGGCGTTCCGATCCGCGGCGAAGACGACCCGGTCCACCCGCGCCCACAACATGGCCGCCAGGCACATGGGACACGGCTCGCAGGAGGAGTACACGGTCGCGCCAGCGAGGACGAAGGTGCCGAGGTTGTGGCAGGCGGCCCGCATCGCGACGATCTCGCCGTGGGCCGTGGGGTCGAGCGTCGCTGTGACGCGGTTGGTCCCCTCGCCCACGACGCGGCCGTCCGCGACGACGACGGCGCCGAACGGGCCGCCGTCGGTGGCCGCGTTGCGCGTCGCGAGCTCGATCGCCCTGCGGAGCCAGTGAGCGTCGTTGTCCATACGCCCATCATGGGGCCCGGGCAGCGGACACGTCGCTCGAACCGCTACCGGGGGCAACGATCAGGCGAGGTCGTGCGCCACCAGGGCCCGCTGTTCCTGGGCGCGGAACTGGGTGAACCGTGGAAGGAACTTGTCCCAGTCGATGGCGTGGGCATCCAGTTCGGGCCCGTCGATGCAGGCGTGCTTGCGCACGAGCCTGCCGTCGACGGTGACGGGAACCATGCAGGCCCCGCACATTCCCGTGGCATCGACCATGATCGAGTTCAGGGAAGCGACCGTGCGGACTCCGAACCTCCCCGTGAGCGCACTGACGGCGCGCATCATGAGGGGAGGGCCGATCGTGACGACCTCGGCGATGCGCCGGCCCTCACCCCGCTGGTTGGCCTCCAGCATCGCCTCCAGCGGTGTGGTGACGAAGCCCTTGATGCCGAAGCTGCCGTCGTCGCTGGTCAGCACCACATCGAGCTGGTCACCGAATTCGGCCTTGAGTCTCCCCAGTCGCTCGGACGCGGTGGTCCAGAACTGCAGGGACTCCGTGCGGAACCCGGAGATCAGCGTGACATGGTTCCCCATCCTGAGATGCTCCCGGGCAATCGGGTAGACAGGGGGCAGGCCCACACCACCCGCGGTGAAGACGACCGTCTCGTCCGCCCCGTACCGGTGGAGTTCGCTCGGCAGTCCGAGCGGCCCGGCGATCCCGGCGAAGGCGTCGCCCACCCGCATCCGGTTCATCTCGATCGAGCTCTTCCCCACGCCCTGGATGACCAGCGTGACCGTTCCGGCGTCAGCGTCCCAGTCGGCGAGCGTGAGCGGGATGAGCTCTCCCTTCGGCCAGCCGAGGACTCGGACGAACTGCCCGGGTCGCGCTGCCTTCGCGATGACAGGGGCGTACACGGTGAACTCGACGATGCCGCCGGCGAGTTCCACCTTCCCCAGAATGCGGGCTTCCGCGGCGGCGAGCCTCGAGTAGGCGTCGGCACGCCGCACCCGTGCGCGGATCTCGTCGGGCTCGACGTCCAGCGCACCCGCGATCTCCCGGGCGGCCGCCTGGCCGTCGCCCGCGGCGAGGATGGCGGTCGAGCCGCCCCGCGCGGCGTCGCCGCCGGAGTACACTCCCGCGATCGAGGTCTGCTGGGAACCCTCGCGGACCGCGATGTTCCCCCACCGGGTGGTCTCGAGATCGGGCTGCGAGTCCTTGATGATGGGATTGGAGGCGTTCCCCAGGGCCATGATGACGAGATCCGTGCGGATGGTCTGCGTGTCGCCCGTGGCCACGGGACGACGACGTCCCGAGGCGTCCGGTTCACCCAGTTGCATCACGTCGAGCACCGCGGCCTTCACGAAGTGGGTCCGATCGTCGCCGATGAACTCCCTGGGCGACCGGAGCACCGCGAGTTCCACGCCCTCCTCCAGCGCGTGGTGCAGTTCCTCCACCCGGCACGGCATCTCGCTCTGGGTGCGCCGGTAGACGATGGTGACCCGTCCGCCGAGGCGGTGAGCGGTGCGCGCGGCGTCCATCGCGGTGTTGCCACCGCCCACGACCATGACCCGCCGGCCCCGGACATCCGGGAGAGGGGTGTCATAGTCCTCACGACGCCCCTGCATGAGATTGACGCGCGTGAGGAACTCGTTCGCCGACATCACGTTGAGCAGGTGCTCGCCGGGGACGTTCATGAACTGGGGGAGCCCCGCGCCGCTCCCGACGAAGATCCGCCAGAAGCCGGCGTCACGCAGGTCCTGGAGCGTCGCGGTCTTGCCCACGACGAAGTTGGTGACGAACCGTCCTCCCAGCAGCCTGATCTTGCCCACGACATCATCGATGAGTTCGTTCGGGAGACGGAACTCGGGGATCCCGTACCGGAGCACGCCGCCGAGTTCGTGGAACGCCTCGAACACCGTCACCGGGAAGCCCTCGGCCGCCAGCAGGAAGGCATTGATGAGCCCCGACGGTCCGGACCCCACGATCGCGATGGGGGGGCGTGCTGCCCGGCGCCACGGGTCGGGACGGCCACCGTAGCGGGCGACGATCGCCCCGGGATCAACCACCTTCTCACGTTGCGGAAGGAACCACTCCAGCTGGCCGATCTCGATGGGCCGGGAGGCGTGGGCGCACACTCCCTGACACTGGAGCTCCTGTGGGCACACGCGGCCCGTCACATTGGGCAGCGGGTTGCAGCTCTCGAGCAGTTCCAGCGCCTCGCGGAACTTGCCATCACCCAGCAGGTCCAGCATCGAGGGGATGTGGATCTGGACCGGGCAGCCGAACTGGCGACCGCGCTTCCCCTCGAGGAACACACCGAGCTCGCAGGGCATGTCGGCACACTGCTTGTCCCGCAGCGCCTCCAGCCACACGAAGAGGTCGACCTCGCGCTGGCTGTAGCCGATGGACCGGTAGCCGAGGTAACCCTGGTTCACCAGGTCGAAGTCCTTCGCGCGGACCTCGGGGTCGCGGATGTAGGGCGGGATGTTGTTGCTGGCCGGCCACCCGACCGAGAGCCCGCGGAACATCGGATAGCGGTCCGAGAGGTGACGGTCGAGCGCCTTGATGAACTTCCTCTTGAGGCGCAGGGGCACGTCCCACATGAAGCGCATGATCACCGTGGACGCGTCAGTGTCGGCGAGCAGGATGTCCCAGAGCATCCGGGTGAACTCCTCGCCGAGCTCGTCCCTGGCGAACTCCGCGGCCACCGCGGCCATGCCGTCCTGCACGAACATGTCCCGGAACTGCCGCGGATCGGCGAGGAGGTGACGCCGCAGGATCGCGAGTTGGGTGTTGAACGTCTCGACGGCGTCGGACTTCTCCAGCTGCTCGAGCTGGGCTCGGGTGGCCTCGAGGGCGTCCTTGGTGCTCAGGTAGTGCCTGATGTCAACGGTGCTGGTCATCGAATGATCTCCGCGTCGCAGTTCGCGATGACCTTCTCGATCCGGGCCCTGATCTCGGGGGTGATCTCGAGGGAGTCGAGGGCGTGGGGGATGATCCGGGCCACCGTCCGCGATTCGCCGTCGACGATCATCCGGATCGGCTCGAAGATCTCCGGCAACTCCTGGTAGCAGGTCTTGCAGTCGGTGCACTTCGGCTGGTCCTCGACGGCCAGGGTCACCGCGGCCCTCGGTCCGGCCGTGGGGGCCGGGGAGGACGCCGCGGCGGTGGCCGTGGGCGCGGGGGTGGCGGCCAGCGTCACCGGTGCCGCCGTGCCGGTGGCCGCGAGCTTCGCCATCGCGCTGGCGATGGCATCCAGCGAGGCCTCCCGTTCGGCAGCGGCCTGGTCGTAGCGGGCCTGGAGCTCAGCGATCTGCGAGGTGTGCAGCGCGGTGAGGCGGTCGACGTCCTGTCCGGCAAGGTACTGGAGCAGTTGCCAGTTGCGGCGCCGCTCCTCGACCAGCTCGACCATGCTCGGCGAACACACCATCTTCACGAGGCGCAGGTCCGGATCGGTCGAGTGCACGAACGGCACATACCCGGCCCGGTCCGGTTCCGCGAGTTCCACGTACTCGTCGACGGGCAGGGCGGCGGCCTCCTCCTCGGGTCGCAGCTTGCGGAACTGCGATTTGAAGCGGGTCTCTCCCAGCGCGAAGTCGGCGGGCGTCACGACCGTGGTGAGCAGGCGCAGGCTGCCGTCGGTGTCCACGTACTCCAGCCTGTTGGTGGACCAGGTCCTTGACGGATCCGGGTTGCCGTCGAGCGAGATCCGCTCCCGGATGCTCTCGCCACGCCGCGGGTCGTGCACGAACAGCGGGTTCATGCGGGACTTGACGGCGAGGCGGGCGCGGCGGTTCGCGGCGTCGTCGGCGACGCCGTGCTCGGACTGGCACGGGGTGTAGACGTCCATGACCGCCGGCATCTGCTGCTGGCTCAGGACCTCGAGGGTGTTCCTGAGGAAGTGGCTCTGATAGGCCGTGGCCGTGGAGACGACGAGCACGTTGGGATGGAACGAGGCGATGAGGCCCAGCTCCTTGCGGTACTCCTGCTTCCCTCGATGCGCCTTGCCGGACCGCGCCAGGTCGGAGTCCTGGCCGGTGAAGCTCGCGGTGGACGCCTGGCCCCCGGTGTTGGAGTAGACGCCGCTGTTGAGCACGAGCACCTTGACCGGCGTATTCGACGTCAGGATGCGGGAGAGGGCCCCGAACCCGATGTCGTAGGTCGCTCCGTCGCCGCCGATGGTGAGGACGGTGGGCAGCAGTTCCATCTCCTCGGGGGTGAAGTCCTCCCAGGTGAGCATGCGGAGTGCCGCGTCGTCCCGGGCCGGGTCGTAGGCGCCGGCGAGTTCCAGGCGCGCGAGCCGCAGCGCTCTGACCTGGTCGACCATCTGCGCGGCGATGCCCTCGAACATGCCCTTCGCGACCGGCTGGGCGTCCTGGAACAGGCTGTTGACCCACGGGTCGGTGTACGGGTTGTAGGGCATGGTGGAGGCGTACACGCTCGAGCAGCCGGTCGCGTTGGCGATGACCGCGCCAGCCGGGCCGTTCCCCGTCGGTCCACCCTCGAGGAGGTAGAGCTCGCGTTCGAGTGTCCGCAGGATCTCCGCCACCCGGGTGCGCCGCGGCTCGTCGTCGGCCGGAATGACGGCCAGCCTGTCAGCGAGCTGGTCGACCAGGCTCTCGAGCTCGGCCCGGTGCCGTTCCTGGCGACGCTCGGTGATCGAATGGCTGGTCGAGGTCACCAGCCGGATCGCGGTCACCTCGCCACACCCGCGGCAACCGCCGTGGCCGCCGGTCGTGGCGTAGTAGTGGTCACGATCGAGGAGCATGCGCTTCGGGTCGCCGCCCGGCCCGGGCACGACCTCCGAGTAGCGTTCCGGGGTGTTCGGCAGTTCGGTCAGGAACTCGAACCGCTCCTGCAGCGTGTCGAGGATGGACTCGTCCTGGTCGTGCGGCACGAGGGCCCCGGGGCCGCACACGTCGACGCACTCGAGGCACCCGGTGCACTTCCACGGATCGATCGTGGCGGCGAAGAGCGCGCCCGCGCCCGGCTCCTTCTTCTCGATCGAGTCGAAGAACGCGCGTGTGCGGGCCACCGGGAAGTGCTCGAGAGCGGCCACGAGCGCGTCAACGGCGGTGCGCAACCCGGGTTCCGCGTCCACCAGTGGCGCCGCCGCGTTCGCCACGACGGCGGCGAAGCCGGCCGCGTCCTTCTTGTCCCGGTACTGGGCCCTCACGAGACCGGCGAGCTCCGGGACACGCGCGCGCAGGGCGTCCCGGTCGGCGTCCTCGGCGTAGCTCTCCCGGATGCCCGTCAGCAACAGGTCATCGAACCGGATCACGGTGTTCGGGATCGCCGCGTCAGGACACACGAGCGCACACTCCATGCAGCCCGTGCACAGGTCCGCCTGGAACATGGGTACCGTGCGCCGGAAGAGCCCCTTGTCCTTCGCGGCCGCCGTGCCGGGAGGCATGAACAGGCCGGTTCCGGGAAGAACCGGAGCTTCGCCGATGGTCCCGTCACGGAAGGGCTTGGCAATCATCCGCTCGTAGTACTCGGCGTCGAAGAGCCCCGCACAGCTCGAGCACCCTCCGGGCTCGCTCATGGAGCGGGAGAGGGCCACGGTCCGCGCGCGGACAGGAGCGGCATCGTCGCTGATCGCCGTGAGCTCGGGTGAGTCGTAGTCCACCTGACGGGTCACGGCGGCGCCATCGCGGATCACGGCCATGTTCGCCTCGACCACTGCCTCGCCCTTGCGCCCGAACTTCTTCACGATCTGCTCGCGCACCTTGGCGAGGATCTCCTCGCGGGACGCTCCCGCGGTGACCCGGTCGACGTGGGCGGCCACGGCGCCGATGAAGGCGATGCCCATCATGCGGGTCTCGAGTTCCGGAGTGGGCGCGTGCTGCTTGGCCACCGAGAAGGCGTCAACGACGTAGAAGCGGATCCGCTTCTCCCGGATGGTCCTGCGGGCCTTGCGCGGCAGCTCCCGCCAGACGTCGGCGGGGGACAGACTGGACTGCATGATGAACGTGCCGCCATCGGCAAGTCCCTTGAGCGGATCGGTGTGCGCGAACACCCTGTGGTCCGGCGAGATGACGATCTCCACGTCCTCGAGCTCGGCGTTGGTGATCTTCACCGGCTCCGGACTCAGCGTGATGTAGTAGTTCGTCGCCGCACCGCTCTTCTCCGAGCCGTACTTCGGCGCCGACTTCGAGTGCATGCCCAGCACGCCGGCCAGAATGTCGGTCAGGAGCTTGCCCGTTGCGATCGTTCCGTAGCCGCCCACCGAGTGGAACCGGATGCGCATCGCCGACGGCGGCAGCAGCGCGGGGTTCGGTTCGGTCTGCAGGGCCATCAGGGCCGTCTCCGGGTACGCGGCGCGCAGCCGGGCCTGGATCTCGGCCATCGCGGGCGACGGGTTGTCGTCGAAGAACTGCGTGCCCAGGTAGACCAGCGGGGATCCGGACTCGTGCTGCATGGCATGGAAGGCGGCGATGAGGTGGCGGGGCTGGAGGTCGTGGCCCCCGAGCCCGAAGAAGGCAGTGGTGAGGCGCGGCGTCGACTCGAGGGACGGAATCCCGGGGTAGGCCGTCCCGCCGGTGTCCCCGTTCTCCCTCGCCTTGAAGATGGCGCGGGTCACGAGGTCGGTGAGGGCGGTCTGGTCCGACCTCTCCAGCACGGTGACGGCCTTCTTGCCCCGCAGTGCCGCCGCGATGTCCGCCTCCGGGAAGGGCTGCAGGAGCTTCACCGCGACGAGACCGACCTTGAGTCCCTGGCTGCGGAGGTAGGGGAGAACGGCCTCCACGTCCTCGGTGACCGAGCCGAGCCCGACCATCACGTACTCGGCGTCGTCGCAGAGCACGGTGTGGATCGGGGAGTACGGCCTGCCGGTGAGGGCCGTGTACTCGTCCATCGCCTGCCGGACGAGAGCCGGGACGGCCGCGGCGAAGTGAGTCCGGTGGTCGGCTGCCCCCGCCTGGAAGTCGGGCTGGTTCTGCACGGGGCCGGTGAGCCCCGGGTTGTTGATGTCGATCAGTGCCGGGACCAGCTGGCGTGTGCCCTTCTGGTGGGCGTTCACCCACTGGCGCCGCCACCTCCGGTGCAGGGTGTCCGGCACCCATGGCAGCGTCGCGTCGACGAGCTCGCCGGCGTTGTCCTGCTCGACGGCGTCGGCGTGGGTGTCGAGCCATTCGGTGAGGGTCGCGAGGTCGCCCTCCGTGAAGAGCTCCTCGTGGCGGGAGATGTAGCGCTGCAGCTGGAACACCCGTCCCTTCGCGCCGAAGAGCAGCTCCTGGGCCACGGTGGGGCAGGGGATCCGGCCGGCGGGGTCGCCGAGGTATTCACGCAGCAGTTCCGGCTCCGGAAGGAGGGCTTCGCTCATCATGTGGCTGGTGGAGAAGCCATCCATGGCGTTGGCCACCGGGATGAGGCTCAGTGCCGAGGTCCGGTAGGCGATGGCGGCGAGGTCGGCCGCCTCCTGGGGGTTGGCGCCGAACAGAACGGTGTACCCGGAGGGGAGGAGGGCGTAGATGTCATCGTGTCCGGCCATGACGT
>JALHDK010000057.1 GCA_022838965.1 Actinomycetales bacterium
TGGCCGTGGCGTTGACGGCGGCGAGGATCAGGCGGGCGCTGACGTACCGGCCGGTCTTCTCCGCCATGGTGTCCCACACCACCACGGTGGTCTCCTGGATGCGGGGAGGGAAGAGGGAGGCGATCCAGCGGCGGAGTTTCGGTCCGTCCGCGGAGAGGTAGAACAGCAGCAGGGCGAAGATGAAGAAGCTGGCCACGCCGCCGGCGATGGAACCCAGCACCACGAGCAGCCCTCCCGCGAGCTGGCTGGCCATCCCGGCGACCCGATCCATCGTGAGGTTGAGGTTCTGCCAGAGGTCCTCCAGCGCGTAGTGCGTTCCCAGGCGGCCGTTCACCCACACGAGGAGGCTCTTGGCGAGGTCGGGCAGGCTCCGGATCAGGTTGGTCACCTGCTCGACGATCAACTGCCCGAACAGGGAGAAGAAGATCACCAGGAAGAGGACCACGCCGAGCAGCACCAGCCCGGTGGCGGCGCCCCGGGGCACGCGGCGGGCGAGACGCGAGACGGCCGGTTCCATCGCCAGGGACACGAACCATGCCATCACCGCCGTGAAGATCAGCGAGGCACCCTCCTGCAGGATGAAGCGGCCGACGGCGAACAGCACGATCAGGCCGATCACCACGATGCCGATACGCCAGACGTTGCCGGGCACCAAGACCACCCGGGTGACAGTGCCATCGGTGGCCTGGCGGCTCCTCGGTGACCGCATGTTCGCCTCTCTTTCCCTCGACCTGATCGTGCCACATCCGGGGGGAGGGCGGTCGGGCGACCTCGCGCACCGGCGCGTTGACAGGCCCCGACGTTCCCGGGAAGCTTCTGGAGGAGGTGGGAGACGTCATGAGGAAGCCCCTGGAGATCCGGGAGGTCGTGCGGCAGCACTACGCCGAGGCCGCCCGCTCCGCCGCGTCCGGAGCGGCCGCGGCGTCCCGCTGCTGCGCGCCGGCGGCCGCCGGGACGAGCGACGCGTTCGCCGGGAACGTCCTCGACGGGACCGTGGTGTTCGGCGGTGGGCTGTACGCCGCGGACGACGTCGCGGCCTCCGGCGGTGCCCTCGAGGCCTCCCTGGGCTGCGGCGTGCCCACCGCCGTCGCCGACCTCCGTCCGGGAGACGTGGTGGTGGACCTCGGGTCCGGAGCCGGGGGAGACGTGCTCCTCGCGGCCCGCCAGGTGGGACCGTCCGGGCGGGTGATCGGCCTCGACATGACCCAGGAGATGCTTGATCTCGCCCGCCGGAACGCCGCGGGCGTCCCCAACGTCGAGTTCCTGCTCGGGCACATCGAGGAGATCCCGCTCGCCGACCAGACGGTGGACGTCGTGATCTCCAACTGCGTCATCAACCTCGCGGCTGACAAGTCCGCGGTTCTCGCGGAGGCCGCGCGCGTGACGCGCCCCGGCGGGCGGTTCGCGGTGTCGGACGTCGTCGCCGACGAGGGGCTGGACGAGGCGAGCAGCGCGGACATGGCCGCGTGGACGGGCTGCATCGCGGGTGCCCTGACGGAGCAGGAGTACCGTGACCTGCTGGCCCGGACCGGATGGGTGGACGTCGAGGTCCGCCGCACGCACCGGGTGCACGTGCACGCCTCCGCCGCGATCATCCGGGCGGTGCGCGGCTGACCTCCGCTGGTCCGCCTCACGCGGGCGGCCGGGCTCCGCCCCGCAGGCCGCTTGCCCGGATGACCGGGCGGCGCACGGCCGCCTCGAGGGCCTGCCAGGTCCCGATGATCCGCACATGCCGCTTCGCCCGGGTCACCGCCGTGTACAGCAGCTCCCGCGTCATGAGCGGCGACGCCGCCGGCGGCAGCACCACTGTGACCCGCTCGTACTGACTGCCCTGGCTGCGGTGGATGGACAGCGCGTGCACCGTCTGCGCGTCCGCGAGCCGGCTGGGGGCCAGCAGATCGACGACGCCGTCGCGCCTGAACGCGGCCCTCCGCTGACCGGCCTCCTCCACCACCACCCCGGTGTCCCCGTTGAAGAGTCGCAGCTGGTGGTCGTTGGCCGTGATCATCAACGGGCGGCCCACGTACCACGGCCCGCTCTCCCCGTACCCCGGCACGGCCTCGCGCAGCCACGCCTCCACCCGTGCGCCCCACACGGCCACGCCGTACCGACCCTCGCGGTGGGCGCACAGCACGAGGTGCCTCTCGAGCGCCGCGAGGGCCCCCTCCCCGTCGCCCGCCCGCGCCGCCGCCGACAGCGCCGCGCCCGCCGCGACGACGTCGCCCCGCACCCCCGCGAGCGCGCCGGCCGGGGCGGTGGCGGCGTCCGTGTCGAGGAACTCGACGAAGCCGGCGGCGGCGGCGATCCTGGCGCGCAGCTGGTCCGCATCGCCCTGGCGGATGGCGTCGGCCACCGCCTGGATCTCGGGTGAGAAGCGGTGGACCGTGGTGAGCCGCACCACCCCGGCGGTGAGGGCACGGTGCCGTTCCCCGGCGTCCAGGGAGGCCAGGTCAGCGGCGACCGCGCCCGGGAGGGACTCCACCTGCGGCGCGGGCCGGGCGACGAGGTCCCCCAGCACCGCACCCACCTCGATGGACGTCAGCTGGTCCGGGTCTCCGACCAGCAGCAACCGGCTGTCGGGCCGGAGTGCCTCCATCAGCCGGGACATGAGGGTGAGCGACACCATCGAGGCCTCGTCCACCACCACGACGTCGTGCGGCAGGCGATTGGTCCGGTCGTGCAGGAACCGGCTGGTGGTTCCGGGCCGGGTTCCCAGCAACCGGTGCAGGGTCGAGGCGGTGAGCCCGAGCGCCGGTGCTGCGAGGTCCCGCGGGAACGTCCCGTCCGCGACAGCCTCCCGGATCGACTGCTGCAGGCGCGCGGCGGCCTTGCCGGTGGGTGCCGCCAGCGCGATGCGGAGCGTGCCGCCGGCCTCCGCCTGGAGGAGGGCGAGGATCTTCGCCACCGTCCAGGTCTTCCCGGTGCCCGGCCCGCCGGCGAGGATGCTGAAGCGCCGCCGCGCCGCCACCGCCGCGGCGAGGCGCTGGCGATCGGGTGCCGCGCCGGGGAAGAGCCGGGCGAGGACGTCCGCGGTGGCCTCGCCGCCCGGGGTGTCCGTGCGCGCGGCGTCGACCCACTCCGCCACGATCCGCTCCTGCCGCCAGTACCGGTCGAGGTACAGCAGGCCGTCCGCGAACCGCAGCGGCCGATCTGCGGGCCCGTCCCCGCCCACCGACACGAGGCGGCTCCGCGCCACGGCTGCCACCCAGCCCGCCGGCTCCGGCCACGGGAGCGCGGCGACGTCGCCGGGTTCCACCCCGTCGACGGCGGTCACGGTGTGGGCGGTGGCGAGGTCCACGCACACGGAGCCGAGCCGGACGGCCCGCACCGTCAGGGCGGCCGCGAGGAGGAGGCGCTCGTCGGGTTCGCCGCCGAGCGCGCCGAGCCGGCGCGCCACGTGGACGTCCGCGGCCTCGAGGACCTGGGCACGGTTGAAGTCCGCGAGCAGTCCGGTGGCACCGCGGACCTGGTGGGCCGCGTCCGGGTCGGGCGGCCGGGTCATCGGGCCTCCTGCCGGTCGAGGAGGTCGGAGAGCTCGCAGACGAGGGCGGCGGGTGGCCGCCACGGGAACACGCCGCACGTCATGCCGTCCACGACGGGTGTCTCGGGACCGCACATGCCGCGCACGAAGAGGTACAGCACCCCGCCGAGGTGCACGGACGCCTCGTACCCCGCCAGCCGCCAGCGCAGGAAGCGGTGCAGTGCCGCGGAGTACAGCAGCGCCTGCAACGGGTAGTGCGCGGCGCGCATCGTCGCTGCCATCGCCGTGCCCCGGTAGTCCCAGGCGGTGAGCGGCTCCTGGTCCGGCCCGCCGCCCGCCCGCCCGGCACCGAGCCAGTTGGTCTTGTAGTCCACCACCACGAACCGGGGTGTGCTCCCGGGAATCCGCAGGACGGCGTCGATCGAGCCGGTGAGGAAGCCACGCAGCACCCGATCGCCCGCTCCGGCCAACCCGGCGAGGTCGGCGGCGTAGCCCCGGAGAGGGTCGCCGGGGGGCAGGTGCCGGTCCAGCAGGCCGGCCACTCCCGTGAGCGTCGCCGCGCCGTGCGGCGTGTCACCCCCGGCGAGCGGCAGCTCGAACTCGAGTTCCCGGAGGACGTCCGGTGCGGGGATGTCGACGAGGGCCCGGCCACCGGTGAGCGGCCCGAGCGGCGTCCGCAGCGCGGGGAGCAGGGACTGCGCGACGTCGTCGGCCGCGAATCCGAGGCGTTCCGCGCCCGCCGTGGTGGCGGCCCGGGTCAGTGCCGTGGCGAGATCGGGGTCCGTGAAGTCCACCGACTCGAGCATCGCGTGGACCACGGTCCCGAACGTGGTTCCTCCCGGCAGGTGGGCCAGCGGGGAGGGGAAAGTGGTCGCCGTGTCCGGCAGCGGCGGACCGGACGGCAGTCGCCGACGCCGCTTCCCGCGCGTGCCGTCCCCGCACCCGGCGGTAGGGGGTGGCGGAGCGACGACGTCGGGCTCGTCCAGCACCCCGGGGAGGTCCGGTTCGGACAGCGCCCCGGCCGGGTCGGTGGTGCGCGGCGCGGCGTGCGCGACGGCGGTCAGCGCGGTGTAGGAGACCCGCGACCAGGCGCGATCCAGCTCCCGGTCGAAGGTGCGTGCGGCGAGAGGTGGAGTCGTGGCGACCGGGGGCTGCCACGGCTCCGGTGGGCGATCCGGGAGCAGCGGCTCGATACTCACCTGGCCGCCGGCCCCCGCCGCCAGCCTGTCCAGGTGGGCCATCACCTCCCGGTCGGTCCCGACATTGCCGCGCGCGCCGAGCGTGCCATCGACGCCGCGGGGGGCGAACAGCAGGCGATGCAGCGGCGAGCCCGCGGTGTTGCGGGACGCGGCCCAGTGCACCACGACCTGGGATCGCGCCCGGGTGAGCGCGACGTAGGCCAGCCGGAGCGACTCGCCCTCCTCCTCCACCCAGTGGCGGGCGCGCCGGTGGCCGAACGCCGGCCCCGTGGCCCCGCCGACGTCGAGGATGCGGGCGCCGTCGTCGTCGTGCAGCCGCAGCGTCTCGAGGCTGGTCTGCACGTTGCGGTCCCAGAGCGAGGGCGCGTAGACGACGGGGAACTCGAGACCCTTCGCGCGGTGGGTGGTGATGACCTGGACGGCCTGTGCGTCCGTCTCGAGGCGCCGGCCGCGCTCCTCGCTCGGGTCGGTGCGGGCGTCCCGGATGCGTGTGCGCAACCACGCCGTCAGGAACGCCACTCCGCCCCGGTTCCCGACGGCGGCGGCGTGCAGGGCCTCACCGATGTGGCGGAGGTCGGTGAGGTGGCGCTCCCCGTCCTCCCGGGCGAGCACGCGGGCCACGATGCCGGTGGAGCCCCAGATCTGCTCCATGAGGGCGGCCACCCCGCGCTCGGCGAGCACGGCCGCCCATCCCCGGACCTGCAGGGCGAGGCGGTCGAACTCCGCATCGGGTGCCGTGGCGAGGCGGGCGGCACTCCAGCCGAGGAAGTCGGTGAGGGCGGCGGCCCGCGCGAGGGTGGGGCGGTGGGGCTGTCCGAGGGCGTCGAGCAGTGTGAGCCAGTCCGTCGCCGCGGGGGTGAGGAACACGCTCGACGTTCCCGTCAGCACCACGGGGACGTTGACGGCGTGGAGGGCCTCCTGCATGTCGCGGCCGTCCCGGTTCTTCGTGACGAGGATGGCGATGTCTCCCGGCGCGACCGGCCGGCGGGTCTCCCCCGCGAGGGCACGGGAGCGTTCCACCACCTGGGCGTCCGAGGAGAGCAGGCGGACGATGTCCGCGGCGACGTCGGCGGCGATCGCGGGACACGCGGCAGCACCCGGATGCGCAGCGGGGCACCCACGTCCCGTCCCACCAGCGTGCGGTGGGCGTGGTGTGCTTCCACGGGCCGCACCAGAATCTCCGGGGAGCCGAGCGCGACGCCGTTCCAGAGGTGGCCCAGGGCCTCGACCAGGGGCCGGTCGCTGCGCCAGTTGGTGCCGAGGGTCTCCTCGTGCGCGGCGCGCGTGGCCAGCAGGTACGTCTCGACATCGGCTCCCCGGAACGCGTAGATCGCCTGTTTCGGATCGCCGATGAGTACGAGGGTGCGGTGCCTGTGGAACGCCCGCTCCAGGATCTCCCACTGGACGGGATCCGTGTCCTGGAACTCGTCCACCATGACCACCGTGTACCGGGAGCGGATCCGCGCGCAGGCGTGCTCACCCAGCCGGGGATCGGCCAGCGCGTCGCGCAGGAACACCAGCAGGTCGTTGAAGTCCATGAGCCGGGCGGCCGCCTTCCGCTGCGCGTGTCCGGCACGGATCCGGGACGCCAGGCGGCACCGGGTGACCGCCACGGCATCCTCCGCCTCCGTGGGCTCGAGGCGCGCCGCCGGGTCGGTGATCGCCGCGAGTCCCAGCCGCCGCGCGAGGACCACGTCCACCGACGGGGCGGGGGCGTCCGGGTAGCCGTGGGTGGCGGCGAACAGGTCGCTGACGACGTCGTCCAGCAGATCGGTGGTGTCCTCCATGAACGTGAGGTGCGGATCGACGTCGGCCGCGATGCCGAGGCCGGCGAGCATCTGGCGGCAGAAGCCGTGCGTGGTGGCGATGGTGGCGGCGTCGAAGGTGGCCAGCGCGGTCGCGATCCGGTCCCGGCGGACGGCCCGGTCCGCCGGCGAGGCGGTGGAGACCAGGTGGCGCAGCAGCGGATCCGCGCAGCTCAGCGCCCTCGCGGGATCGGCGAGCGCGTCGGCCGCCTCCGTGAGGCGGGTGCGCACCCGGTCGCGCAGCTCCTCCGTGGCGGCGCGTCCGAACGTCACGAGCATGAGCTGGTCGATGCGCGCCTTCCCTTCCGCGAGGTAGCGCACCGCCAGGCCGGCGATCGCGTGCGTCTTGCCCGTGCCGGCGCTGGCCTCCAGCACCGTGGTGCCCTGCGGGAGGGGCCCCAGGAGGTCGAAGGGCCTGGGGGTGGCCGTCACCGTGCCACCACCGTCTCGTGGAGGAGGAGCGGGTCCCAGACGAGCCGTGCGAGCTGCCCGAACAGGTGGGGTTCGTCGCGGGGCGCGGGGATGGGCGGCCGGGCGTTCCGCAGCACGCGGGCCACGTCCGGGGACGGGAGAGTGGCGTCCGCGGCCGCGGCGAGGAGGGCGTCGACGCGGCCCTCACCCCACACGGTCCGGTGCGCGAGGTCGGCGCACTCGCCGGTGTCCTCGTCGACGGCGGAGCGTGACGTCCACGCGGTGGTCGCGGCCCGGAGTGCACCGGCGGGGTCCGCCGTCGTCCGTGCCGCGGCGTAGGCGCAGGAGGTGCGCGGGGCGAGCGGGAGCGGCTGGCACCGTCCCCGGCGGAGGATGTCCACGAGCGTCGTGAGCACCGCGCGGGCGGTCTCCGGGGCCACCGGGGAGAGCCCGGCCACCGCCACCCCCTCCTTCTCCCCGCGGCCCACCGTGTGGGCGGTCCAGCTCTCCCCGGGATGCGCCGCGGCGAGGGCGAGGAGCTGCACCCACGCGCGGAGGCGGTGCTTCGGGCTCAGCTTCGAGTAGCCCACGCGCACCAGCCGACGGCCGTGGAGGCCGGCGACGGTGCCGGTGAGCGTGACGCCTGGCAGTGTCACGTCGACGTCCAGGTGGCCCGACGTGCCGCCGCGCAGCGGGGCGCTGCGGGCGAGCAACGCCTGCACGGTGTCCGCGATGGGCTCGAGCTCGATCCGGCCCAGTGTCCCGGGCGGGACCGGACCGCGCACCCGCTCGGCGGCAACGGCCACTTCCAGCGGGGTGCCCGCGAGGCAGGCGCGCAGGATTCCGTTCCCCACCGTCCAGCTCTCGAGCGGGTCCAACGTGACGGGGAGGGTTTCGACCGGATCGTCCTCCTCCTCCCGGGTGGGCAGCTGCAGCCGGTGGCGGAGGAACCAGGACGTCGGATGTTCGAGGAACCGGATGAGGTCCTCCAGGTCGAGGTCAGCCAGCGGTTCCGCGGGGAGCGGGGCGTCGAGGAACGGCGGGCGGGGCGTCCGGGGAGCCGTGAGGGCCCGGCTGCCGGCGAGGGCGGCGCTGTCGAAGCTGAACGGCTGCGCTGCGGGCGTGAAGTTGCGCGTGTCGAAGGGTTGCAGCGGGTGGCGGATCACCACGTGATCGCGGGCCCCGGGGCGGGTGCGTTCGAGCACGTCGAGCAGCTCGCCGAGCGGAACCGCCGGCGGGCGGATCGCGCCGGTGCGCTCGTCCGCGCCGGTGTGGAGCACCACCAGCCTGTCCCTGGCGGCGAGGATCGCGTCGAGGAAGAGCTGGCGGTCCTCGGAGCGGGCGTCGCGCTCCCCGATCCGCGGACGCAGGGCGAGCACGTCGTCGCCGTCGATGTGGGTGGTGCGGGGGAAGACCCCGTCGTCCATGCCGAGCAGCACCACCACACGGTGGGGAACCGACCGCATCGGGACCATCGTGCAGATGGTGAGGTTCCCGGTCCGGAAGTTGGACCGCGAGGGGCGCGGCGCGAGCGCGGCGGCGAGGAGCACCCGGACGTCGGAGGACCGCAGGATGGTGCCGGCGTGGCTCCCGGCGGTGGTGAGGGCATCGGTGAGGGTGCGGTGCAGGTGGGAGCGCTGCCACGCGTCCCCCTCCGGAACGCTGGCCAGCGACTGGACGGCGCCGTCGAGCGTGTCCACCCAGGCGGTGAGGGGCTGTTCGGCGCCGAGGGTGGCGACGGCGTCCCCCAGCCGGTCCAGGTACTCGGCGAAGGTGCCGGCGAGCGCGACGTCCGAGCTGTCCACGTCGTCGAGCGGCAGGGTGCCGGCCCAGACGCGCGGCCCCTCCTCGTCCATGGCGACACCGAGGAGGACGCGGTCCCACCCCGTGCGCCACGTGTTCTGCGGGACGTGTTCCAGTCCGCGGCGGGAGGCGGCGTCCAGGCCGAAGCGGACACCCGTCTCCCGGGCCCAGGTGCCCACCCGGTCGAGCGCGTCGTCGTCGAAGCCGAAACGACGGCGCACGGGTGGCAGGGCCGCGACGTCCAGCACCTCGGAGACGGTGAGGCGGGCGCCGGCCAGCTCGAGCAGGCGGGCCGCGACGTCGAGGAGCGGGTTGACCTGCCGCGGCGAGCGGTCGGCGAGGCGGACGGTGAGCTGGTGCCCGGGGTGGAGGTCCGGGGCGACCGCGTCCGGGGCCGCCGGGGAGAACAGGCCGCCGAGCAGCGGCGCGAAGGCCTCGATGTCGGGGCACATGACGATGATGTCGCGGAGTTCGAGGCTGGGATCGTCCGCGAGGAGGCCGAGGAGGACCTCCCGAAGCACCTCCACCTGGCGATGACGCCCGTGACAGGCATGGACCTGGACGGAGTCGTCCCGAGGGGGCTGGGCTCCGCCGGGGCCCGCCGCAGGGGGGCGCGCCGCGGCGGCGTCCACGCCCGGCTCCCGGTCCGCCGCGATGTCACGCTGGAGGGCGGCGAGCAGGGTGGTGCCGCCGTGGCCGGGGGCGAGGTGCTCGTCGGTGGCCGGCTCCCGCGTGGCGAGGCGGAGCTGCAGCTCGCGGGCGTCGCGGGCGAGGGAGCGCAGCAGCGGGTGGCGGGGGAGGGACGCCGTGGGGTCCTCCAGCCGGGTGGGCGCCGTCGCCGCCGGCTGCCCGGCGTGCGCGGTGGCCCGCACGCGGGCCCACAACCCGTCGGAGGGGTGGGGCAGCCAGAGGTGCACCTCGCGATGGGCGGCGAGCGCGTCCAGCACCTGGATCTGGTCAGTGGTGAGTCGGGTGGGCCCGAACACCGAGAGCCGCGCGGGCAGGTCGATCCGCGCCTCTCCCGCCCGCAGGCGATCACAGGCCGGGGCGGTGCGCTCGGCCGGGCTGGGCACGTCGATGGCCGCCCGCACCCGCCGCCACAGCTCCGCCTGCCACGCGTGGTCCGGGCCGAGGATCGCGTGTCCGTCGGTGTCCCGGCCGGCCAGCCAGTCGAGCACCATGGCGGGGCGCTGGGAGGCGTAGGACGCGAACAGGCCGGCGAACTTCTGCGCCACCGCCATGCGCCGCCCCCGGTCACCGCCGTCGCCGGCGAGCCCGAGGTGGCGGGCGAGCGGCGCGCACCAGGCCTCCGACGCGTCCTCGTCGATCACGGCGAGGACGTGCCACGCCAGGCGCTCGGGGTCCCACGGGTCCGCCTCGGGGTCGAGGCCGACGGCGCCGGCGACCGCGTCCTGCACCAGCCGCGCCGGCGAGGGGAAGGCGACCGCCGCGCAGACGCCGTCGGCGCGCCCGGGCTGCGCGCCCAGCGACGCGGACAGGGACTGCGCGATCCAGCGCTCCACCCCGCGCGAGGGGACGGCGACGACGTCCGGCGTGAACGGGTCCGCAGGCGGGGCGGCGAGCAGGCGTGCCAGGCCGGCGACCAGCAGATCGGCCCGTTCCGACCGGTGGATGTGCAGCCCCGCGCGTCCTCCCACAGCCTTCGACACTAACAGGCATCCCCGACACGAACCCCCCGCACGGGCGGGCGGCGCGACTCAGCCGAGGAGGTGCGCGATGGCCTCCGCCGCCGTCCAGCCGTGCGGGTGGGTGGCGGCCATGAGGGCGACCCCGTCGAGGTCCTGGCCGAGCGTGACGAGAGGCTGCTCCGCGTAGCCGTCCCGGCGGACCTGGCCCAGGCCGATGTCCGCCGCGAGGGCGTTGCAGAGGCACTTGCGGCCCACGGTGTCCGCGAAGTCGCCGCCCTTCCTGACGTACATGTGCACCGGTTCGGAGGGGCAGCGGTAGCCGAGCGAGCCGGGGGACTCCTCGAACGGCACGGCGAGGTGCCCGATGTCGCAGAGGCGGGGGCGGGCCTCGTGCACCTCGGCTACGGACTGGGTGCCGGGGAGCGAGACCACCTTGAACGGGAAGCCGGTGGGGGAGGCGAGCGGGTCGGTGCGGACCTCGAGGGTGCCGTCAGCGAGCCGGGCGATGATCTCGGTGCGCAGCGGCGCCTCCAGCCCCGACTCGTCCGCCAGCGCGAACAGCGAGCCCACCTGCACCCCCGCGGCCCCGACGGACAGGGCGGACCGCACCTGATCCGGGCTGGCGTAGCCGCCGGCGAGCCAGAAGGGCAGCCCGACCGCGGCGATCCTGGCCAGGTCGGCCTGGTCACGGGGACCGAACACGGGCTCCCCGTTCTCGTCGATCACGAGGCGGCCGCGGGGCGGGGCGTTGTGGCCCCCCGCGCGCGGCCCCTCGATCACGAAGCCGTCCGGCCGGGTGACCTCGTCGCGGGCCAGCCGGGCGGCGAGCACCTCCGCGGAGATGATGGCGAGGAACATAGGCCGGCGCAGCGGGGCGAGCCCGCCGCCGGTGACCTGCTCCGGGTGGAACTCGGCGGTGTAGGTGCGGGTGGCGCCGTCCACGTGAAGGTTCAGCGAAACCGGCTCATGGCGGGCGAGCCTGGTGAGGAGGTTCGGGATCTCCGCGGGGATACCCGCACCCATCAGCACGTAGTCCACGCCGGCGAGCAGGGCGCCGTACGCCGCACTCGGGGTGGCGAGCTTGACCTTCTCCAGGAAGTTGATGCCCACGAGGCCGTCGTGGCCCTCCTTGGCGAGCCAGACCTCCACGAAGTTGGCGACGACGCCGAGCACCTCCTGCTTGCGGGTGGCGACCATCCGCAGCTTCGGGATGGGTGCGTAGGGCTTGCCGGGCGTGCGACCCTCCGGGCGGTAGTACTGGGCCAGCACCTCCTCGGCCATCGCGGGGACGGGGAAGTGGGCGAGCGCGCGGCGGACGTGCCCGCCGGGGTCCCCGTCCTGGAGGCGACGGGAGACGACGACGTCGAGGGCGGTCCCGGACACCACGCCGAGCTGGCCGGTGAGGGACACCGCCCGGGCGAGCTGCCACGACGAGACTCCGATGCCCATGCCGCCCTGGATGACGGTGGGGAGCGGGCGGCCTTCCCGATCCGTGGTGGGCAGGTCAGGGGCGGGCGTGATGGGCAGTGCTGCTGACATGGACTGGCACCCTCCGGTGGCTGTTCGTTACGTCAGCGTAACCTACGGCGCCGTAGGTTCGATAGGGGTTGCCGGAGTTCCCGGCGTCACAGGCTCACACCACCTCGAGCCGGCGCCACGGCCGGGGCGGGAGTTCCACGTCGATCGGGTCGCCGGCCTGCACCCGTCCGCCGCGTTCCACCACGCCCATGATCCCGGCGCGCCGCGTCCGGGTGCCGTCCTCCGCCTCGCCGTAGCAGAGGGCGAGCAGGCCCGGGCGGTAGTCCTCGATCTGGTGGCAGGGGTTCCGCAGCCCGGTCACCCGGACGACGGCGTCGCCCCCGATCCGCAGCCGCGTGCCGGTGGGGAGGCCCAGGACGTCCAGGCCGCGGGTGAGGATGTTCTCCCCCATCCCGCCCGGGGGAACGTCGATGCCGTGGGCTGCCGCCTCGTCCAGCAGCTCGCGGTGGAGCAGGTGCACCTGCCGCAGGTTGGGCGCGGCGGCGTCCTGGGCGGCGAGGTAGCGGTGCTGCACGGTGGTGCCGGCATGCGCGTCGCCCGCCACACCGTGGCCCGCGATCAGCAGGATCGACTCCGCCGGCACCTTGCTGAAGCGGTGCTCGCCGTCCACGCTGACAGCGACGACGTGCGCGTGCTCGCCCCCGGGGGCGTGGTCATCGTCCACGAACCGGAGGCTAGCACCGGCGATCCGCCGCGGGTACCCTCGCTCCATGCCGCTCGCCGCACCGCCATGGCGATCCTGATCGACCCGCCGCGGTGGCCCGCGCACGGCACGTTGTGGAGCCACCTGGTCTCCGACTTCAGCTACGAGGAACTGCACGTCTTCGCGCGGGCGATGCTGATCCCGCGGCGGGGCTTCGACCTCGACCACTACGACGTCCCGGCCCACCTGTACGACGACGTCGTCGCGGCCGGGGCCGTGGCCGTGGAGGCGCGGGTGCTGCTGGTGCGGCTGCAGGTCTCCGGGCTGCGGGTGCGGCAGGCGGACCGTGCGCTCGCCCAGAGGCGGCACCGCCGCGCGTTCCTGCGGGCCGAGTGGGCGGAGCTCGGCGCGCGGGTGGGCGCGCCCGACCCCGCGGCCTGGCACCGCGCCGGCGAGGAGCTGCTGCGGCGCTGGTCGGAGCCGCACCGCCGCTACCACGACCTCGCCCACCTCCAGGACGTGCTGCTCTCCCTCGACCAGCTGTCCGACCTGGGCGAGCAGGTCCGGCCATCCGTGCTCCTCGCCGCGTGGTACCACGACGCCGTCTACGACGGGGTCGCCGGCGAGGACGAGCGCCGCTCCGCCGAGCTCGCCCGTCAGGAGCTGCGCGGGGTCGGGCTGTCGCCGGCGCTCGCGGCCGAGGTCGCGCGGCTGGTGCTGGCGACGACGCCGGGAGGCGGGGTGCCCGGCGTCGCGGCGGGCGCCGTCGTCGACCACGATGCCGCGGTGCTGCGCGACGCCGACCTCGCCATCCTCGCGGCGCCGCCGAAGCGGTACGCCGCCTACGCCGCGGCGGTGCGCGCGGAGTACGCGCATGTGCCGGAGGAGGCGTTCCGGCGGGGCCGGGCGGACATCCTGGCGGGGATCCTCTCGGCGCCGCGCATCTACGGCACGCCCACCGCCCACGCGCGCTGGGAGGAGCGGGCGCGGGCGAACCTGGCGCGGGAGATCGCCGTGCTGCGTGCCGGGGGATGAACCCTCGGGAGGACTCCGGTTCTCGATCCTCTCGCTTTGGCAGCGGCGGAATGCCACGATATGCCTAGGCCGAACGTCCTACGTTGGGCGGGGTGTGGCGCCCGCCATCAGGTGTCGGCGAAGGTGTGGGCGGCCGGATCCGCTGGCCGCAGACAGGAGGGGACTCTCATGACCACCACGTACAGGGTCGGGTACTTCGTTGGCAGCCTGTCATCGACGTCGATCAACCGGATCCTCAGCCAGGCGCTGATCCGGGTGGCGCCGGACGACCTGGAGTTCACGGAGATCCCGATCGGCAACCTGCCGCTCTACTCCCCGGACTACGACGCCGACTACCCGCCCGAGGCCCGCGCCCTGAAGGAGGCGATCGCGGGGGTGCAGGCGGTGCTGTTCGTGACGCCGGAGTACAACCGCTCGATCCCCGGCGCGCTCAAGAACGCGCTCGACTGGGCGTCCCGGCCCTGGGGCCAGAACTCGTTCCACAACGTCCCCGCGGCGGTGATCGGCGCAACGCCCGGCCAGATCGGCACCGCCCTGGCGCAGCAGAGCCTGCGCGGCGTGCTGAGCTTCTGCAACGCACGGCAGATGACCGCGCCGGAGGCCTACATCCGGTTCAACCCGGAGGCCTACGGCGCGGACGGCGAGGTCACCGACGAGGCGACCCGGCAGATCCTCGCCACCTTCATGCAGGAGTTCCGCGACCACATCGCGCGGGTGCTCACGGTGCTGCCCCGGTAGCGGCCGGCCTGCCCGGCGCCGGCCCGGAGTACGCCGCCGGTGTGTCCCGCGCGTGGTTGACTGGCTCTCATGCGGATGTTCGTCGCGCTCACGCCGCCTCCCGAGGCGCTCGAGCACCTCGCCGAGTTCTGGGAGCCCCGCCGTGAGGCCGATCCCGGCATGCGGTGGGTGGACACCGAACAGTGGCACCTCACCCTGGCCTTCCTCGCCGAGGTCCCGGAGCGTGCCCTCGACGACCTGGCCGATCGGCTGGAGCGTGCGGCGCGCCGGCGGCACGCCTTCGACTGCCGGCTGAGCGGCGGGGGCGCCTTCCCCGACGTCACGCGGGCGCGGGTGCTGTGGGTGGGTGTGGAGGAGGTCGACGGCGGCGCGCGGCTCCCCCAACTCGCGGAGGGCGTGCGGGCGTCCTGCAACCGCGCGGGGGCCACGCCCGAGGGAGGCCGGTTCCGGCCCCACCTCACGCTCGCCCGGTTCGGGGTGCAGCAGGACGCCACGCGCTGGATCCGGGTGGCCGAGACCTACCAGGGTCCGGTGTGGCGTGCGGGGGAGATCGAGTTGATCGAGTCCCGGCTGGGGCAGGGCCGGGCGGGCCGGCCGCTGCACACCGTGGTCGGCTCGTTCCCGCTCGGGGCCGCCTGAGCGGGAGGCGTTCGCCCCCGGTCAGCCGATCTTTCCGGCGGCGGTGTCGATGATGGCCTGGATCTCCTCCGCATCGAGCACCGCTTCGGTTTCCGCACCCCCGACCAGTTCGATGATGTTCACCGACCACAGGATCGTCCCGGTCCTCGCGAAGACATTGTTCGAGGTCCAGAGGACCACGCTCTCACCCTCGCCCTGCTCCAGGACGTCGCGGGTGGCGATGCGGTCGTCGCCGATGTCGCCGACGTCGAGGAGTTCGCTCGTGTAGGTTCCCTCGCCCTCGATCTCGGTCGGCACTCCGACGCAGGCGGACACGCCGTCCTTCAACGCTGCGAACGCCGCCTCGATGTCGGCGACCTCACCGGCCAGCATGTACTCCTGGACCGCGACCATGTTCCCCACCTGCCCCTCACCGGAGCGCGTGATTCCGGGGACGTCCATGTTCAGCTGGGTGAACACCTGCCACCGGAGCTCCGCCGCGGCGGCCCGCGACTCGTCGCTCGCCGCATCGCAGAACTCGACCGTGGGCATCATCCCCAGTTGGTCCTCCGGGATCACGCCGGGCCGGCCGTCCGGCCACTCGGTGAACGCCTCGTCGAGGAGCCAGTCGCTGTCGAGGTCCTCCGGCGTGACGAGGAGGTCCGCCAGCACCTCCGCCGCGGGAACGGCGCCAGCCGCGCCTCCGCCGCCCTCATCGTCGGCTCCCCCGCCCCCACACGCCGCGAGCGTCACTGCCAACGCGGCCACACCCAGTACCAGTCTCACGGGAACCGCCGCCTTTCTGCGCCTGTTGAGGCTCACAGTAGCCCTGCCGTGCGATCAGCGCGAGGGCCCATGGTCCTCTCTGCGACTTCAGTCCCTTGACATCTGTTGAGGCGGGCGTACGGTGCAGGGACCAGGTGGCTCTCGATCGCGGGCGGCGGTGCCTGCCGGGCGCCTGAACATCTCCAAAGGGGATGAGCACGATGGCGAGGTACGAGGACACGGTCGCGATCCACGCGCCGGTTGAGAAGGTCTACGAGTTCGTGAAGGACATCGGGAAGCTGTGGGCCTGCTTCCCGGGCGTCGCGGTGCGGGACGTGGTCCTGACGCCGGAGGGCGTGGGCAGTCACGCGGATTGGTACCTGAAGATGCTGTTCCTGCACTACGCGGGTCACGTGGAGTTCACCGAGGTGGTCCCGAACGAGCGGATCGTCGCGAAATCCTCCGCGGGACCGGTGTTCACCGGAACGCTCACGCCGCGGGACGACGGCGGCACCGACCTCCGGTGGGTGGTGGAGTGGAAGTCCGGCGTCCCCGTCGTCGGCGGGGCGATGGACGGCCTCATGTACCGGATCAGCGGTGGCGACTTTGAGGCGTTCACCTCCACCATCAAGGCCTCGGTGGAGGGTGTGGCGCCGGAGCCTGCACAGCCCCCGAAGCAGGAGGAGCCGGGAGGCGTGCTCACCCGTAGCGTCACCATCAACGCCCCCGTGGAGGAGGTCTTCGCGGACGTCCTGGACATCGGCAGGTTCTGGACGGGCGCGGAGGGCGTCGCGATGCGGGAGATGAACCGGACGCCCGACGGCGTCGGCACCA
>JALHDK010000289.1 GCA_022838965.1 Actinomycetales bacterium
CAGCGCATCTTCGCCACGTCGGCGCGGGCCGTGGAGCGCGGCCCGGTGGCCGAGGGGTGGGTGCTGGTGCTCAACGAGGTGACGCAGGATCGCGAGGCCGCGCAGCGCGCTCAGCAGCAGGAGCGGCTGGCTGCGGTGGGGCAGTTGGCAGCCGGCATCGCCCACGACTTCAACAACGTCCTGGCCGTGGTCACGCTCTATGCGCAACTGGCGCAGCGGGCGCGCGATGTCCCGACAGCCGTGCGCGAGCAGCTGCAGGTAGTGGTCCGCGAGGCAGGCCGCGGGGGCGATCTGATCCGGCAGATCCTCGACTTCGGGCGTCGCGGGCCGATGGCCCCGGTGCCACTCGATCTGGCGCCCTTCCTCGAGGATCTCGCCACGCTGCTGCGCGCCACGTTGGGGAACAAGATCAGGGTTGACCTGCGCTATGAGCCCGGCGCCACCATGGTGCATGCCGACCCGGCGCGGCTGCGTCAGGCGATGATCAACCTGGCGCTCAACGCCCGCGATGCCATGCCCGATGGCGGAACGCTCACGTTCGCCATGAGCCGGCTGACGGCCAATGGGCAGACCATGGGCATGCTTGCGGAGCAGCGTGTCCTGGAGTGGATCCGGATCGACGTTACCGACACCGGGCAGGGGATGTCGGCCGAGGTGGTATCGCGGCTGTTCGAGCCCTTCTTCACGACCAAGGGTCGCGGCGGCAACGGTCTGGGATTGGCCCAGGTTCACGGCATCATTGGCCAGCACGACGGCGCCATCACGGCGGCCTCGCAGCCAGGCGTCGGAACGACCTTTTCCATCTACCTTCCTGCGCTGAGTGTGTCAGCGCTCGAGGCAGCGGAGCCGCGTGGCAAGGGCGAGGTCCTTCTCCTGGTCGAGGACCACGACGTTGCACGCCGCACGCTGGCCAACGCGCTCGAGTACGCGGGCTATCGCGTCCTGACGGTGCGCTCCGGCGCAGAGGCGTTGGGCGTTCTCGGCGCGCAGAGTGGTGGCGATGCGCGGGTTGGGGAGGTCCCCTACGCCAGCGGTGACCACGGGGGTCCAGCCGTTGCGCTAGCAGTCGTGGACCTTTCGGCACAGGATGGGGATGGATCGGCGCTGCTCGAGGCTGTATGCAGGGCCGGCGGATCCATCCCGGTCGTCGCGCTATCCCGCGACGCGGCGCCTCCGCGGTCTGAGCTGTCACGGGGCAAGTGTCCGGCCGGTTGGCTGCCGGCGCCCCCGCGGCTCGACGCCCTCCACGCACTGATTGCCGAGGTCCTGTCGGGGACCACGCCCGCTGCCTCCTGCTGAGCGCCGCGCCTGGTCCGGGCGCGGTGTCTGACCTGGGTCCGCGTCCTCTGGCCAATTGCTGTGCTTTCTCTATAATCTGCGCATAAGCGTTCTGGGAGGCTGGTGGCGGGTCAACCCCTGGAGGTGCAAGGTGGGCAAGAAGAAGGCAGCAGTGACGTCGGCATCCGAGGACCAGGCGCGCCCGATTCCCGTCGTGATGGCGGAGTCGGGCGCGGTTCGTGACTGCAACGGGGAGCCGGTCTCCCCGGTCATCACGTCAGAGGCGATCCGTGAGCGGAGCGCCAAGATACCGGGCAAGGTCTACGACCGTGAGCAACGCAAGTTGTATATCGAGCTGGTCAAGATGCAGGAGTGGGTTCGCCATACCGGGCAGAAGGTCGTGGTTATCTTCGAGGGCCGCGATGCCGCCGGCAAGGGCGGCACGATCAAGCGGATCACCGAGCCGATGAATCCGCGTTATGCGCGGGTGGTGGCGTTGGGCGTGCCCACGGAGCGAGAAAAGACGCAGTGGTATTTCCAGCGCTACGTCGCGCATCTCCCGGCAGCCGGCGAGATTGTCCTCTTTGACCGGAGCTGGTACAACCGTGCCGGTGTCGAGCGGGTCATGGGCTTCTGCACCGACGCCGAG
>JALHDK010000290.1 GCA_022838965.1 Actinomycetales bacterium
CCGCTTCCCTTGGGCTCGCGTCGATGCGCCCGACGCCCCGCTGAGGGTGGGCGGCGAGCGCTACGCCTACGTGAACCTCGAGGAGTGGGACGAGGTCTTCTGGAGCCGCGCCCGGGCGATCCTGGACTATGCCTCCAAGCGCGGAGTCGTCGTGCAGATATGCCTCATCGACGAATCGAGCCTCCTCAGCGAGCCGGGGGGCCGCGGCTGGGAGTTCCACCCCTTCAACCCTCGCAACAGCCTGCCCGGCAGCATGGGCGCCTGGATGCTCACGGACGGCCTGGAGAGCGGCGCGCCCGCCGCCTACGACCTCTCCAACCAGGCCTTGCGCGATATGTACGTCGCCTACCTCCAGAAGTGGGCGGAGGAGACCCGAGGCCTGGACAACGTTGTCTTCGAGGTTGGGCACGCCAGTTCCGCCGGCCTGCGCTTCCACCGCTGGATCATCGACACCCTGCGCGGTGACTGCGGGTGCCCCTTCCTCATCTCCACGAACGCCGTCGATGAGGCGGATCGGATCTACGCCCTCGCTGGCGTCGATGCCATCGCGGATCACGGGCCGCGCACCCCCTTCACCACCAAGAGCCGCGTGGGCGATTGGCAGCGGTTCCGCAAACCCATCATCGTCGGCGCCGACTCCGAGAACGGCCATGACGACGACTACGCCCTGTCTCTGGCCTGCCTCCAGACGGCCCTGGACCTCGGCGCCCACGTCAGCCGCACGGGCCGAGACATGCGATCCTACGGGCCAGAGAAGCGCCCCTTCGTCGAGCATATGCGGGACCTCAAGCGACTCGCCGCAAGCGGCGCGAAGTGGCGCTGGCCCAACGATGTCCTCGAGGGCGAGGAGCTCCGCCTCACCTGCGACCGCCGCGCCCAGGAGCTGGGCGTGTACCTCCGCCGCGCCGACAGCGACGATGGCCGAGCCGAGGTCTCCAACGAGCGGGGGCGCTGGTGTGTCGCGAACCCCGTGGGCGGACCCTCCGACGAGCCCGCCCGCACTCTCAGCTTCGCCGTCGACCCCTACGCCTTCGGCCAGGGACCCCTCTCCCTGGAGGTCGAGCTGGAGGTCTACCTCGACGCTGCCGCGGACGGCGCGCTCACCGTGGACTACGCGAGCCGCGGCGAGCCCTACGGTGGGCGGGTCACATCGCCCCTGCGGAAGGGCCGGTGGGAGACCCTCGGGCTGATGCTCTCCAGCGTCACCCTCGGTGGGCTGCAGGACGGCGACGCCGACCTGCGCATCGACGGCGGAGCCCCGCCAGCGCGGCTGCTCCTCCACCGCATCGCCGTGCGCGCGGTCCGGTCCGCGTCCAACGGCGCCCCGAAGTCCGAGGCGATCACCGAGTTCGCCGTGAGCCCCCAGGGCGAGCGCTTCACCATCAACGGCAAGGGCACATTCCTCCGCGGCCTGACCGAGGGCTTTGTGGGCGGCGACGCCGATGCCACCTACTGGAACTCCTACGAGCCCGAGGCCGACTACGAGCGGTATGCCGATCGTCTCACCGACTGGGGCATCAACTGGATCCGGATCAACGGCATCAGCATGGTCGAGGGCTCCGGCCGCGCCTTCGGGGCGAATGCCCTCGAGGGCGAGCAGGCCTCCGCCCAACCGCCGCTGCCGCCCTACACCCGCCGCCCCTGGGTCCGCTCGGGCGGCGGCATCGCATGGGATGGCCTGCCGCGCTACGACCTCTACGACTTCGACCCCTGGTACTTCCAGCGCCTCGATGAGTTCGTCTCGACCATGAACCGCCGCGGCATCGTTGTCGAGTTCACCCTCTTCCACCAGCGCACCCTCTCCCAGGAGTTCACCCACTGGGCCGACTCGCCGTGGCGGCCCGAGAACAACGCGAACGGCCTGGGACTGCCCTCCACACCCGTCTGTTATCCCCAGTTCTACGATCTCACCAATGACGCCCTG
>JALHDK010000291.1 GCA_022838965.1 Actinomycetales bacterium
CCGCGCCATCGAGCAGTACTGGCAGCGGCGCTTCCACCGGGACGGCTGGTACATCCCCTACGGCGGCGAACCCTTGACCGAACCTCCCATCCCCCCGGGTCTGGAGCCGCATCGCTACATCCTCCTGGTGGCCCGCTTCGTCCCCGAGAACACCGTTGCCGAGTTCCTGCAGGCAGCGGAGCGACTCGCGGCCGATTACCCGGTGGTCCTCGTGGGCTCAACGGGATGGGGCGGGGAACTGGACGACATCGCCGCGCATCTGCAGGCCGCACACTCCAACGTCCACTGGCTCGGGCACATCGCCGATGAGCGCACCCTCAACGGCCTCTACGCGAACGCCGCTGTGTACTTCCACGGTCACTCGGTGGGGGGCACCAACCCGTCGCTCGTCCAGGCGATGGCGTCGGGCACACCGATCGTTGCCCGGGACACGGTGTACAACAGGGAGGTGCTCGGCGAGAGCGGGGTCTACTGCGAGCCCGACCCCGCCTCCATCGAACGTGCCATCCGGCGGGTGTTGGAGGATCCGGACGCACTCTCCCGCATGGGCCGGGACAACCAGCTCCGGGCGCAGACCCACTTCACGTGGGAGCGGGTGTGCGCGGACTACGAGCAGGTGCTCCTCACGACCCTCCAGCGATCTCGTCCGCGGTGAGGATCTCGCCCATCGACCCCGCGAGACAGCCGATGTAGCGTTCGACGGCGTGCGCGGTCGTCCCGTCGTCCTGTCCGCGCTCCGCGTCGAAGAGCGCGCTGCACAGCTCGAGGTCCCTGAGCCTCCGGAGAACCTCACCTCGCACCCAGTACATCGACCCCGCCGGGAACCGGAGATCGCCGGCGCGGATGACGATCCCGCCGCGGCGGCCCAGGGCGCGCACCAGCGGGAGATTGGCGCCCCAGTAGCGTGGTCCGAGCACCTGTCCGGGGGCCGTCACGAGCATGAGCCCGGGGCGACGGCGGAATGCCGCGAGCAACGCGTCCACCAGCTCCGGCGACCCGAGGATCCCGGTGACGAGCCGGTCGCGCCACGCCGCGCCGTCGCCCGCGAACCGCGGTCCGTTCGCACGCCACACGCTCTTCTTGGTGTGGATCTTGCACACCAGCGCGTAGGTGTCGAGGAGACCGGCGTTCACCAGCCGGACCAGCGGCAGGATGTCCCGACCCCGGTTGGAGACCCGGAAGATGCGGACAGACCCGGCGTGATCGGGAAGGCGGGCCGGAGGGACGGCCTCCGACGTCGTCGTGATGAGAAGGTCGAAGGGCTCCGGGATGGCATCCAGCGCCGCCAGCAGGTCGGGAAGTACATCCTCGTAGTGGGAGTGGATCACGACGGCGAGCGGCGCGCCCGGTGTCCCGCTCGCCTGCCGCAGCACCGGCGGGGGGTCGCCTTGTGCGCACCTGGCAGTGAGGAGCGGAAGCACCCGTGACCCGTCGCGCAGCGCGTCGGCGCACTGCCGGAGCACGCTGTGTGCCCAGGCTCCGGCGGCTCGTGCCCGCCACATCATCCGGGCACCTCGGGAAGGTAGTCATCCAGGTCCGCGTCGAAGGACTCGCGAACCGCCTGCCGGAGGACGCCGATGTCCACCCGCGCCCGCGGGTCGGTCAGCAACGTCCGCTTGAAGAACGGGTAGCCGGCCGCCATCAGTTCCCGCCAGGCGACAATGGTCGGGTTCCGCCGACCCGCCCCCAGGCTGGTGGAGGGGAAGCCGGCGGCGCGAGTCGTGCTGGAGGTATGTGGATTAATGGTGTCTGCAAACAAGCCGTCCATGGGTTCGTCCCACGACGGAAAGCCGGCAGTGGCCGGCACGCAATTCCTCACTGTTGCTGAGGTAGCAACTTTGATGAGGGTGTCGAAAATGACTGTGTACCGGTTGGTACACAGTGGCGAATTGCCTGCTGTACGAGTGGGCCGTTCGTTCCGTGT
>JALHDK010000058.1 GCA_022838965.1 Actinomycetales bacterium
TCGCCACGGCGACGGCGTGCGCCACCGGGGTGGACTGCAGCTCGCGCATCGCGCTGAGCCACGCGGCGCCCCCGGCGGCGGCCCAGATCAGGGCGAGGCTGAGGGTCCGCGTCACCGGGCGCCGTCGATGGGGGCCGTAGCGCTCGGCCAGCAGGCCGAGCTCCCGGCGCACCCGCGCCGGCGTGGGGCCCTCGACCTCGCAGAGGAGCGCCGTGTCATCCCGCCAGTCGTTCACCACCCGCAGCCCGACCCACCGGGCGCCGTGTCGCGCGAGCACCTGCGACCACCGCCAGGGCACGTGCTCGTGGTCACCGGCCAGCTCGCCCACGGCGCGCAGGGTGGCGGCAGCGTCGCGCGTCCAGCGGCGCCGGGTGACCCGCCGCCACCCGTCGCCGGAGCGCGCGTGGAGGAGCACCTCGACCGGCTCGCCCAACCGGAGTTCGCCCGCGACGGCGTCGAGCGGACGCGCCTCACCCCCGACGGCGTTCCCGCCGCCGGGGGCCATGGTGGCACCGCCCCGCGCCGGCATGCCCTCAAGGGTAGGACCGCCCGGGCGCGGTGGACAACGGGTCAGCGCAGGGCGCGGTTGACCGCCGAGATGATCGCCTTGAACGAGGCGGTGGTGATGGAGGGGTCGATCCCCACGCCCCAGAGCACCTGCCCGTTCACCTCAGCCTCCACGTAGGCTGCGGCGTGCGCGTCACCACCGGAGGACAGCGCGTGTTCGACGTAGTCGAGCACGTGCACGTCGACGCCGAGCTGGCCGAAGGCCTCAACGAACGCGTCGATGGGACCGTTGCCGGTGGCGGCGAGGACTCGTTCCTGGCCCCGGTCGACCACGGTGACGGTGAGCACCGCCTGCTTGCCCTCGTCCGCCGTCGTGACGGTGGTGCCCCGCAGCTTGAACCGGCCCCACGGAGTCAGGCCGGGCGCCGCGGACGCGGGCAGGTACTCGTCCACGAAGATCTCCCACAGCTTGTCGGCGCTGATCTCGCCACCGAAGGCGTCGGTGTACCGCTGCACGATGCCGGAGAACTCGATCTGGAGGCGGCGGGGCAGATCGAGGCTGCGGGTCGAGGCCAGCAGGTGGGAGATTCCGCCCTTGCCGGACTGCGAGTTGATGCGGACGACGGCCTCATAGGTCCGTCCGACGTCGTGCGGGTCGATCGGCAGGTACGGCAGCTCCCACGGCACCGCTTCCTCGCTGCCGGCCGCCTCGACGAGCCGCTTGCGGTGGGCGAAGCCCTTCTTGATGGCGTCCTGGTGGGAACCGGAGAAGGCGGTGTAGACGAGGTCCCCGCCGTAGGGGTGGCGCGGGTGGACATCCATCTGCGTGCAGTGTTCCACCGTGCGGCGCACGCGGTCGATGTTCGAGAGGTCCACCTCGGGGTCGACGCCCTGCGAGTAGAGGTTGAGCGCGAGGGTGATCAGGTCGACGTTGCCGGTGCGCTCCCCCTGGCCGAAAAGGCAGCCCTCGACACGGTCCGCACCGGCGAGCATCGCGAGCTCGGCGGACGCGACCGCGGTGCCGCGGTCGTTGTGCGGGTGCACCGACAGGCAGACCCACTCCCGCCGGGAGAGGTTTCGGCTCATCCACTCGATCTGGTCGGCGTACACATTGGGGGTGCAGCGCTCCACCGTGGCGGGCAGGTTGAGCACCAGCTCGCGGTCCGGGCCCACCTCCCACGTGTCCATGACCGCCTCGGCCACCTCGAGCGCGAAATCCAGCTCGGTGTCGACGAAGATCTCCGGCGAGTACTCGTAGCCGAAGACCATGTCATCGGGCAGCACCTTCTCGGCGTAGGCCATGACCTCGCGGGTTCCGGACACCGCCAGCTCGCGGGTGGCGGCGCGGTCGTTGCGGAACACGACCTCCCGGAACACCGGAGCCGTGGCGTTGTAGAGGTGGACCGTGGCCCGGGGGGCGCCGATGACGGAGTCGATGGTGCGGTGAATCAGCTCGGGCCGGGACTGGGTGAGCACCGAGATCGTGACATCGGCCGGGATCGCCTTGTCCTCGATGAGGGCGCGGACGAAGTCGTAGTCGGTCTGCGAGGCGGAGGGGAAGCCGATCTCGATCTCCTTGTACCCCAGGGAGACGAGCAGGTCGAACATCTGGCGCTTGCGCGCGGGGTTCATCGGCTCGATGAGGGACTGGTTGCCATCGCGCAGGTCGGTGGACAGCCAGCGGGGGGCGCGCGTGATGCGGCGGGAGGGCCACTGCCGGTCCGGCAGTGAGACGGGGTTGAGGTCCAGGAACGACCGGTACTTCGACAGCGGCATGCCGGATGGTTGCTGGGCGCGGATGGGGGCTTGGGTTCTCACGGGTGCTTCCTGTCTGGGTAGCCTTGACGGCCGGCGTGACTCACTCCGCGGCGAGGGGCCGGCCCGATGGGGCCCCGCCGCGGCGAGGAAGAAGCAGTGCCGCCGCGCACATGCCTGCAGGGTACCTCGCCGTCCGCACGAAAGTCACATCGCCGCGCTCATGCCGTGAGACCGCCGAACAGGTCGGGGAACCCGCTCCAGTAGGCGGCGAGCACGAGCAGCAGGAACACCCCGCTGACCGTTCCGCCGGTGGTGAGGGCCGCCGGGAACGAGAGCCGCACGCCGGCGTCGTGGTCCTCGGTCACCCGGATGAGGGTGCCCGCGAGGAGGAAGGCGGTGGCGAGGGCGAGACCGGACTCCAGCCAGTACACGCCGAACGTGAACGCGGGGTTGGTGCGGTAGTTGAAGGCGTAGTCGGCCACCTGCCGGATGTAGGCCACGAACACCACCCAGGTTCCGAGCACCCCGAACACGCTCGCCCCAAGCCACCGGGCCGTACCGGATCCCATGGTTCGCGGCAGGCGCGGCAGTCCCCGGAACCGCCGGACGATCGCCACCACGCCGTAGGATGCCGGGCCTGCCGCGAGCAGACCGAGGGGCACCACGAACGACCAGACGATGTTGTTCCCGTTCGCGTACCACGCGGGCGCCGGTGGGGGGTCGGCATGGTACGCCTGCACCGGCTGGTCGCCCGCGATACGTGGCGGAGCGGTCGCGGTCCGCGGAAGGCCCTGGATCCACCGTGCGAGGTCGTCCGCGAAGGAGCCGGCGAGATCCTCTCCGATCTTGATCCCGTGGTTCGCTCCCTCGTAGTACCGCACCGTGTACTGGTCGTTGCCCGCCTCGGCGATGTCCGCGATGACCTGCAGGGCGCCCTGCACGATCGGCATCGCCGCATCCCCGGTCCCGAAGGCCAGCAGCACCGGCTGGGACATGCGCCGCTGGTAGGGCTGCGGATCGAAATCCGCGTACCTCAGGCGGCCACCGGGGAACTCGGCGCCGAGGGCCCGGGGGATCACCCGGAACAGCGGCGCCGGAACCCGCACGTTGCGCAGGTAGGAGTCGGTGGCGAACGCGCCCTGGTGGCGTGGCGGCACCACGGGGGCGGAGACGAGCACCACGAACGCGCACCGCGGATCCTCGGCGGCCATGACGGGGGCGATGTACGCCCCCTCCGACTCCGCGTACAGGCCCACCCGGTCCGGGTCCACCTGCGGCAGGCTGCGCGCCAGTTCGACCGACTTCTGGTAGTCGTGGGCCATGGCCACGTAGTCACGCCACGCGGTGGTGTAGGTATCCATCCGCTTGTCCGGGACGATCGTGACCACACCGGAGGACGCGAGCTGCTCGGCCTGCGCTTCGAAGCCGGCGTGGGTCGCCGTCCCGGCGCCGTGGAGGAAGACCACCGCGGGCAGACCGTGGTCGAGGCCCGCCGGCCGCCGGACCTGGACGGTCACCGTCACGTCCCTCGTCAGCTCGAGCTGGTGCAGTTCGCTGATGACCTCGTAGGTGCCCACCGGAGTGGTGACGGCGTCGGAGCCGATCGCGGTCGAGGGGGTCTCGCTGGTGATCGCGGCGGCGACGGGGCGCGGCTTCCAGATGGGGCCCGCGATGGCGCCCACAGCCGAGACGACCAGGGTGATGGCCAGCCCCACGCCGAGGTGCCGAAGTCTCACCGGACCATCCTAGGTTCGCTGGGCGGCGAGCGGTAATCCGGGCAGTCAGAACCCGAGTCGCCCCAGGAGCTTCGGATTCCGCTGCCAGTCCTTCGCGACCGTCACGTGGAGCGCGAGGTACACCTTCCGTCCCAGCAGCTGTTCGATCCCGGTGCGGGCCCTGATCCCCACCGCCTTGAGGCGCTCCCCCTTGCGCCCGATGACGATGGCCTTCTGGCTCTCGCGCTCCACGTAGAGGGTCGCGTAGATGGCGAGCGTGCCGCCACTGCCGCCGGGCCGCTCGACCATCTCCTCAACGACGACGGCGAGCGAGTGGGGCAGCTCGTCCCGGACACCCTCCAGCGCGGCCTCCCGCACGAGTTCGGCGATCCGGACCTCCAGCGGTTCGTCCGTCACCTGTCCCGCCGGGTACAGCGGCGGCGAGAGCGGCATGAGCCGCAGCAGGACGTCGGTGAGGTCCGCCACCTGGGTGCCGCGCGTCCCGGAGCAGGGGACGACGGCGGCGAACTCCCCCAGCTCCGCCACCTCCACCAGCTTCTCCGCCAGGGCCGCGCGCGACACCCGGTCGATCTTCGTCACCGCGGCGACGACCGGGGCCCCGCTGCGGAAGGCGGCACCCACGACGAAGCGGTCGCCGGGCCCCACCCTCTCGTCGGAGGGCAAGCACACCACCACGGCGTCGACGTCGCTGAGCGACTCACGCACGACGTCGTTGAGGCGCTCACCCAGGAGCGTCCGGGGCCGGTGCAGCCCGGGGGTGTCGACGAGGACGAGCTGGCCCTCGGGCCGCTGCACGACACCGCGCACCGCGTGCCGGGTGGTCTCCGGGCGGTCGGACATGATCGCCACCTTCTCGCCCACCATCGCGTTGGTCAGCGTCGACTTGCCCGCATTCGGGCGTCCGACGACGGCGACGAAGCCGGCGCGGAAGTCCTCGGGCCAGTCGGCCACCAGGTCCCCGGCGGCGCTCTCGGGCGGGGTCAGCTCGTCATCGCTGGGAAACGTCACCGGCCACCTCCTCCTCGGGGGTTCGGGAGACCAGCAGGGTCGCGATCTGGCGGCGGCGTCCCTCGGCCCGCTCCGCCACGAGGTGGATCCCGAGAATGTCGGCCTCCGAGCCCTCGATGGGGACCTTGCCGAGCGCCTTGGCCAGGAGGCCGCCGGCGGTGTCGACGTCGTCGTCGTCGATCTCCAGGCCGAACAGGTCACCGAGTTCGTCGACGGCGAGCCGGGCAGGCACCCGGAAGACGCCGCCGCCGAGGTCCTCCACCTCGGGCAGGTCGGCGTCGTGCTCGTCCTGCAGCTCGCCGACGAGCTCCTCGAGCAGGTCCTCGATGGTCACCAGGCCCGCCACCCCGCCATACTCGTCGATGACGACGGCGATGTGCGAGGACTCCGCCTGCATCTCGCGCAGCAGGTCGTCCACGAGCTTCATCTCGGGGACCATCTTGACCGGACGCATCACGTCGGCCGCGGTGAGCTCCCGGTCGCTCGTGAGGCGGGAGGCGCGCAGCGCGTCCTTCAGGTACAGGACCCCGCGGAGGTCGTCGACGCCCTCCCCGATCACCGGCACCCGCGAGAACCCGGAACGGACGAACAGCGCGATCGCCTTGTCGAGCGGCGTATCCGCCGTAACGGTGATCATGTCGGTGCGCGGCACCATCACCTCGCGGGTGAGCGTCCGTCCCAGCTCGAACACGGAGTGCAGCAACGTGCGCTCGTCGTCCTCGATCTGTTCGCTCTCCGAGACCAGTTCGACCATGTCGAGGAGGTCGTCCGCCGCGTCCGGCTCCCCGCCGCCGTTCGGGGCGCGGGAGCCCAGCCGCCCGCCCAGGCGGACGAGGGGGCCGGCCAGGGTGGTCAGGAGGCCGAGGAGCGGGGCGAGCGCGTGCAGCACCCGCTCCGGCTCGCGCTGCCCCCGGCCCCGGGGAGAGAGCCCCACGAGCAGGACGATGAGCAGCCCACTCGCCAGCATCGAGGCGAGCACCACCTGCCACCAGGCGGGCAGCAGGTCGGCGAGCAGGAGGGTGAGGGAGACGGCGGCCAGTACCTCGGCGAGGACGCGGAAGAGAGCCACGCCGGCGATCGCCGCCTGCCGGTCCGCGACCAGTCGGTCCACCGTGTCCACGTGGGGCCTGCCGAGCTGTCGCAGCTCGGCCACGGCGGCCCGGGTGATCCGTTGCAGGGCCGCCTCGCTCGAGGACAGCAGTGCCGCGGTCGCGAAGCCCCCGAGCGTGAGGATCCCGAGGAGGACCTCGGGAACCTGGTCGATCATGCCTGTCATCAGCGATTCGCGAGGAAGGTGAGCAGCAGGTGGCGCTGGAGGTCGAACATCTCCTTCTCGTCCTCCGGCTCGGCGTGGTCAAAGCCCAGCAGGTGGAGGATGCCGTGCACGGTGAGGAGGAGCAGCTCCTCCACCGTGGAGTGGCCCGCCTGACGCGCCTGCTCCGCGGCCACCTCGGGGCAGAGCACGACGTCGCCCAGGATCCCCGGTTCGGGGCTCTCGCCCTCGCGTCCCGGGCGGAGCTCGTCCATCGGGAAGCTCAGCACGTCGGTGGGCCCGGGCAGGTCCATCCACTTCTCGTGCAGCTCCGCCATGACGTCGGGGGTGACGAGGAGGATCGACAACTCGGCCTGGGGATGGACGTGCAGGGTGTCCAGCACGTGCCGGGCCAGCGCGGCGAACTCCTCGCCGTCGATCTCGAAGCTGGTCTCGTTGTTGACCTCGGTACTCATGCGCGTTCCTCCCGCATGGTGCGACCCCGCTGTCCCTCGACAGCGCGTTCCCGGCTGTCCCACCGCTCGTACGCGTCGATGATCTCGCCCACGAGCCGGTGGCGCACGACATCGGCCGAGGTGAGGCGACAGAAGGCGATGTCGTCGATGCCGGCGAGAATCCCCTGCACCACGCGCAGACCCGAGCGCACGCCGCCGGGCAGGTCGACCTGGGTCACGTCGCCGGTCACCACGACCTTGGAGTTGAAGCCGAGCCGCGTCAGGAACATCTTCATCTGCTCCGCCGACGTGTTCTGTGCCTCGTCCAGGATGATGAACGCGTCGTTGAGGGTGCGGCCCCGCATGTAGGCCAGCGGCGCCACCTCGATCGTGCCGGCCGCCATCAGCTTCGGGATGGAGTCCGGATCGAGCATGTCGTGCAGCGCGTCGTAGAGCGGGCGGAGGTAGGGGTCGATCTTCTCGGAGAGCGTGCCCGGCAGGAAGCCGAGCCGCTCCCCCGCCTCGACGGCGGGACGCGTCAGCACGATGCGGTTGACCTGCCTCGACTGCAAGGCGGTGACCGCCTTGGCCATGGCGAGGTAGGTCTTCCCGGTGCCCGCGGGACCGATTCCGAAGACGATGGTGTGCGCGTCGATGGCATCCACATACGCCTTCTGCCCGATCGTCCGGGGACGGATCGTGCGCCCGCGGGCGGAGATGATCGTGGTCGTCATGACCGTGGCCGGGCTGGTGTGGACGGTCAGCATCCCGATGGCGCGCTCCACCTCCTCCGGCCCCAGCGGCGCGCCGGACCTGGCCACGCGCACGAGTTCCTCCAGCAGCCGCTGGGCGGTGGTCACGTCACCGACCGGACCCGTGAGCGTGATGACGTTGCCGCGGGCGTGCACCTCGACCCGCGAGAAGCCCGCCTCGACGGCGCGCAGCACCTCGTCCCGCGGGCCGAACAGCGTGACGGGGTGCACGTCGTCGGGGATGGTGACGCGGTAGGTGACGGAATCCGGGGAGGTCACACGCCCACCCCCCGCCAGCGCCCGACGTCGCGGGCCACGTGGGAGATCGCGACGGGCCCAGCCGTCCCGGACCTCATAACGTGGGGTCCGGCCACGACGGCGACCGCGCCCGCCTCGGTCAGGTCGGCGAGCTCCCGCGGCGTGAGGCCGCCCTCCGGCCCGACCACGACCACGACGCGCCCCGCGACGGGGAGCGCCACCTCGGACAGGACCACGGCCGCCGCTTCATGGAGCACGAGGGCCACCCCGTTCGCGGCCACGGTGGCCCGCACCAGGCGGGCGAGCCGGGCGGAGTCGTGGAGCGGGAGCAGGACGGGCACCCGGGAGCGGCGCGCCTGTTTGGTCGCAGCACGGAGCACGGTGGTCCACTTCGCCGCGGCGCGATCCGGGCGGGGCCACTGCGCGATGCTCCGCTCGGCCTGCCATGGAACCACCGTATCCACCCCCACCTCGGTGGCCATGGCGATCGCGTCCTCGTCCCGGCCTCCCTTGGCGAGAGCCTGGACCAGGACCAGCTCGACGTCGTCGTCCTCCCGCGAGACCGAGGTCACCGCGATCCGCACGCCGTCGGGGAGCACCTCGGCGACGTTCCCGCGCAGGCGCGTGCCACGCCCGTCCACGACGTCGATGCCGTCCCCCGGGCCGAGGCGCATGACGCGGGCGTGATGGCCCTCGGGACCGGTGAGCGTGAATGAGGTGGCGTCGCCGCCGAGGTCCTCCGCCAGGAAGACGGGGTTGGTCACAGGCCGATCTTCTCTTTCAGCCGCGCGAACATCCCGGTGCCGCCGGTGACCCGTGGATCGACCCGCTCCTCGCCGCGCAGGCGGGCGAGTTCGGCGAGCAGTTCGCGCTGCCGGTCGTCCATGCGGGTGGGCATCTCCACGTCGACGAACACCTTGAGATCGCCCCGCGTGTGGTTGTAGAGGCGTGTCACGCCGAGGCCCTTGAGGACCTCGGTGTGGCCGGGCTGGGTGCCGGGCCTGATGGGGACCTCGCGCGGGCCGTCGAAGGTGTCCAGGGTCACGACGGTGCCGAGGGCGGCGGCGGTCATCGGGACGGTCACCGAGCAGAGGAGATCGTCGCCACTGCGGGTGAAGCGCTCGTGCGGCCGGATCCGGAACTCGATGTGGAGGTCGCCGGCGGGGCCCGCGCCGGGACCCACCTCACCCCGTCCCGGCATGCGCAGCCGGGCGCCGTTCTCGACGCCGGCGGGCACGTCCACGGTGACCGTCCGGCGGGCCCGCACCCGGCCGTCGCCGGAGCACTCGGGACAGGGGTCGGTGATGATCGTGCCGTGGCCGTGACACATCGAGCAGGGGCTGGTGGTCATGATCTGGCCCAGGAGCGAGCGCGCCACCCGCTGGACGGAACCTCGCCCGCCGCACGCCTCGCAGGTCCGCGGGCTGGTGCCGGGCCGGCAGCAGGTTCCCGAACAGGTGGGGCAGACGACGGCGGTGTTGACGGTGACCTCCCGGGTGGACCCGAACACCGCCTCGCGCAGGTCGATCTCGAGGGCGATGAGGGCGTCCTGGCCGCGCCGCCCACGGGGGACCGGCCCGCGCGGATTGGCCGCGCCCGCCGCGGCCCCGAAGAAGGTCTCGAAGATGTCGGCGAAACCGCCGAAGGCCGGACCTCCCCCACCCATGCCACCGAGCGCGCTCTCGCCGCCGAGGTCGTACATCTGGCGCTTCTCGGGATCGGAGAGCACCTCGTAGGCGTGCGAGACCTCCTTGAAGCGGTCCTCGGAGCCAGGGCCGGCGACATCCGGGTGGGTTTCGCGAGCCAGCTTGCGATACGCCCGCTTGATCTCCTCGGCCGTGGCGTTGCGGGCCACCCCGAGCACGTCATAGTAGTTCCTGCTCACGCACTGCCTGTTCTCATGGGGTGTTCAGAATCTGCGACACATACCGTGCAACGGCTCGCACCGCTGCCATTGTTCCCGGGTAGTCCATCCGCGTGGGTCCCAGCACCGCGAGAGCCCCCACAGGACCGCCGCCCGCAGGCCCGTCACCGTAGGTCGCCGTCACCAGCGAGGCCTCGGACAGCCCCTCGTGGCGGTTCTCCGTGCCGATCCTCACGGCGATCTCCTTCGCCATCTCGCTGAGGAGACGCAACATCACCACCTGCTCCTCCAGCGCCTCGAGCACCGGACCGATACTCCGCTGGAAGTCGGTCGTCGACCGCGCCAGGTTGGCCGTCCCCGCCATGACGATGCGCTCCTCGGTGTCCGATCGCATCATCTCGACCAGTTGCGGGCCGATCGCCTCGAGCAGGGGCCGCAGGTCCGGTGGCAGCTCCTCCGCGAGGGCCGCGAGGGGTTCGGCGAGCCCGGAGAGACGCAGTCCGACGAGCTTCTCGTTGAGCCGGGCCCGCAGTGGCTCGAGGTCCGGGAGCGTCCCCGGGAACTCGATGGTGCGCTGCTCCACCCGGCCGTTCTCGGTGATGACGACGAGCAGGAGGTGGTGCTCCGCCAGCCGCACGATCTCCAGGTGGCGCAGCGCCGACCGCTGCAGGCTCGGGTACTGGATGATGGCCACCAGGTGGGTGAGGTGGGCGAGCGATCGCGCGGTGCGCTCCAGGACCTGGTCGAGATCGATCGCGCCGGAGAGGAACGACTCGATGGCGCGCCGCTCGGCCACGGACAGGGGTTTCAGGGTGGCGATCTGATCGACGAAATGGCGGTAGCCCTTGTCCGTCGGGACGCGGCCCGCCGAGGTGTGCGGCTGCATGATGTAGCCGCACTCCTCGAGGTACGCCATGTCGTTGCGGACGGTGGCGGGAGACACGCCGAGGTGGTGCCGCTCCACGATCGCCCGGGAGCCGACGGGCTCACGCGTGGAGACGTAGTCCTGCACGATCACACGCAGGACCTCCATCCGCCGCTCGTCGCTCATTCGCCTCCCTCCACCGCAAGCACTCTCCCCCCTGGAGTGCCAATTCTACGCCAGGGAGCACCGCCGGGCCGAGACCCGGCGACACACAGGGCGCGCCACAGGTTCCGGGACGGCGCGAGGACGTAACCTGCCCGAGTGGATCGTTACGGCCCAGACGTGCTCACCTCCCGGCCCCGGCGCCCCGCCGCCCGGTCGCAACCGGCCGAGCCCGGCCTGGTGGTGGAGGACGTCGAGACCGGCTGGGTGGGCGCCGTCGTCCGGGTGGAGAAGTCCGGCGGCATGCACGTCGTGGTGCTGGAGGACAGGCGCGGCCGCACGCGCACCTTTCCGCTGGGACCGGGCTTCTGGGTCGAGGGCACACCCGTGGTCCTCACACTCCCCGCGCCGGCGCCCGGCGCGTACCGCATCCGGGTCGATCGCGGTCCCCGGCCAGCGGGCGCGGGTGGCAGTGGAGTCGCGGATCTGGGTGGAGGGCCGGCACGACGCCGAGCTGGTGGAACGGGTGTGGGGGGACGACCTGCGGGTGGAGGGCGTGGTTGTGGAACTGCTCGACGGCGTCGACAACCTCGCCCAGGTCCTTCGCGACTTCCGGCCGGGACCCGGACGCCGGGCCGGGGTCCTCGTCGATCATCTGGTCGCCGGTTCGAAGGAGAGCCGGATCGTCGCCGAGGCGCGTGGGCCGGGCAGCGAGCATGTGCTCGTCCTCGGCCACCCGTACGTGGACGTCTGGCAGGCGGTGAAGCCGCAGCGGCTCGGGCTGCGGGAATGGCCGGCCATCCCGCGGGGCACCGACGTCAAGGTGGGGACGCTCCGCGCCCTCGGCTGGCCCCACGCGGATCAGGCGGACGTCGCCGCCGGGTGGAAGCGCATCCTCGGCCGGGTGCGGGACTACCGGGACCTCGAGCCGGCTCTCCTCGGCCGCATGGAGGAGCTCATCGACTTCGTCACCGCGTGACGGAGCCTGCTCAGTCCGCAGGCGCGGGCGCGGGCGGGATGGTCGCACCCGCTTCCGGCACACGGACCAGCTGACTGATCACCACGCCCACCACCGCGATCACGAAGGGGTAGACGGAGACCGCGACCCGGAACGCCAGTCCCGGATCCGGACCCGGGTTCTCTCCCGAGTAGTAGCCGAAGAGGAAGCCGAGCGATCCCAGGCCGATTCCCGCGGTCGCCCCCGTGAGACGGCTGAAGAAGCCGAAGGCGGAGAGGAAGAGCCCCTCGCGGTGATGGCCGTGCCGCCGTGTGTCCTCGTCCAGGACCCGGGCCTGGATGAGGTCATTGGTCGCCAGGAGGCCGGACCAGCCGACCGCGACCACCGCCAGGGACAGCGCGGCGGTCAGCAGGGAGGTTGCGAAGAAGAACGGGATGAAGCCGAGCGCGAGGAACACGAACGCCAGGCGCCAGGCGAAGGGCGCGCCCCGGCGCCGCACCAGCGCGGTCCATGCCCCGAGGCCGGCCGCCGCGACGGCGATGGCGACGGCGAGCAGCCACAGGGTGCGCGCCACCGGCAATCCGAGGGCGTACTTCACGTACAGCTGGATCCCGGCAAGGACGAACGCGAGGGGAACGAGGTAGCAGGCGGTTGCGATCCCGACCTGCCAGAAGAGCCGCGTCCGCAGGATGACGCTGATGCCGGCGAGGAACGTCGGGTGGGCGTCGGTGGCACGGGCGGGGTCCTCCCGGACGCCGAGGGCCATGAACAGCATGACGGTGACGGCGAACGCGGCGTAGATGATGGCCGTGGTGGTGAAGCCCGAGGTGGTGGTCTCCGTACCGAAGACCCCGGTGGTGAGCAGCGGGGTCATCGCCAGCGCGATCGCGAGCGCCACAAGCTGGAAGGCCTGCCGCAGCGCATTGGCACCCGCCCGGCGGTGCTCCGTGCGGAAGAGTTCGGGCAGCAGGGCGTTGTAGTTCGCCGCGAACATCGAGTCGGCCGCCTCGCAGAGGATCGCGAAGATCGCGAACCACAGCACCAGCCCTACCCCGCTTAGTGAGTCGGGCGCGGAGAAGAAGCCCACCAGACCGCCGGCGAGAATGACGGAGCCCACCACGAGCCATGGCCGCCGGCGGCCCCAGCGCGTGCGGGTGCGGTCCGAGAGGTGGCCGAGCACCGGATTGTCGACGGCGTCGAGCACGGCGTAGAAGGCCATGACGGTGCCGTAGGCGCGCACGTCCAGCCCGAGGATGTCCACGTAGTACAGGAGCGTCGAGACGCGGATCGCGTTGATCGGGATCGCAAGACCCAGCATGCCGATGGCGTAGCGCCACGTGGGCATCGTCCCGGTCACCGCGCCTCCTCCCGCAGGGCACAGGCTATCGGCCGGTCCCCCCGGGGAGGAACCGGGGAGCCGCGTCCTCCCCGGGAAGCACGATGAACCGTGAGAACACGGCGCCCGCCAGGGCGAACGCGAACGGCACCGCACCCACGAACACCCGGAACGCGAGCCCCGGGTCCGGACCGGGGTCGTCGCCGGAGTAGTACCCGAACACCGCCCCGAGCAGGGCAAGGGCCACGCCGTTCAGCGCGCCCGTGGTCCGGGTGAAAACCCCGAAGGCGGAAAGGAACAGACCCTCCCGGTGTTGTGCGTGCACGCGGGCATCCTCGTCCAGGAGCCGCGCCTGGATCAGGTCGTTCGTCGCGAGGAGGGCGGACCACCCCAGGCCGAGGACGCATCCGGCCACCGTGGCCTCCCGGAGGTCGCGCGCGAGGTACAGGGGGATGAAACCCACGGCGAGCAGGGCGAACCCGGAACGCCACACGGCGGGGGCGCCCCTTTCCCGGACCAGGCTCGCCCACACGGGGAGCGCCGCGGCGCTCACCGCGATCACGACTGCCTGGATGGTGAACGCGCGCGCCACCGGCAACCCGAGCGAGTACTTGACGTAGAGCTGGATGCCGCTGAGAACGAGGGCGAGCGGCGCCAGGAAGCAGAGCGAGGCGAACCCGATCTGCCAGAAGAGGCGGGTCCGGAGGATGGCGAGAGCCCCGGCGACCAGGCCGGACGGCGTCGGGACGGAGTGTCGGGGGTTCTCCCGCACGCCGACAGCCATGAAGAGGAGCGCGGCGAACGCCACCACGGCGTAGATGCGCGCCGTGGTGGTGAAGCCGACCGTCGTGTCCTGGGTGCCGAAGACCTGCGTGGTCAGCACGGGGGTCACGGCGAGGGAGAGCACCAGGGCCACCAGCTGGAAGCCCTGCCGGAGGGCGTTCGCCACCGCCCGGACCCGCTCCTCCGGGAAGAGTTCCGGCAGCAGGGCACCGTAGTTGGCCGAGAACATCGAGTCCGCGGCCTCGCTGAGGATCGCGAAGAACGCGAACCACAGGACGAGGCCGAGCCCGTCCAGGGTGGTGGGCGCGGAGAAGAAGCCCACGAACGCTGCCGTCAGCACGACGGCGCCCACCACGAGCCAGGGCCGGCGTCGCCCCCAGCGCGTCCGCGTGCGGTCCGACAGGTGGCCCAGCACCGGATTGTCCACCGCGTCGACCACCGCGTAGACGCTCATCACGATGCCGAAGGCGCGGACGTCCAGCCCGAGGATGTCGACGTAGTACAGCAGCATCGAGCCGCGCACCATGTTCAGGGGGATGGACATCCCGAACATGCCCACGGCGTACCGCCAGGCGGGCGTGCGGTTCATGGCGGATCCGGGGAGCCATCCGGCCCGCCAGTGTGGTTCCATGACGCCATGACACCGATGGTTGCACGCCGCGTCCTGGTCCATGGCGTGGTGCAGGGCGTCGGCTTCCGCTGGAACTGCCAGCACGTGGCCCAGTCGCTGGGCGTGGCGGGCTGGGCCGCCAACCGGGCCGACGGCGGCGTGGAGGTGCACGCCGAGGGCCCGGAGGACGCCGTCGCGAGGCTCGTGGAGTGGTGCCGCCGGGGACCACGGCACGCGGTCGTGACGCGAGTGGAGACCATGGACGCCACACCCCGCGGCCTGACCACGTTCTCCGTGCACTGACCGGCGGGTCGGGCGTCCCGGCCCATTCAGTCGGCCGTGAGCTCGTGCGTGACGGCGTCCGCGAGGAGCCGCCCCCGCCGGGTGAGGACCACCCGACCGTCCGCGGCGGGCCCGGGCTGGACGAGTCCCCGGGCCGCGAGATCGCCGATCCGGCCGGCGGCGCGACCCACGGCGATACCCTCGGCCAGGCGGACACCGAGCATCACCCGTTCGAGCGCCTGCTCCGCCTCGCCGGGGACTTCGCGGCCCGCGACCGGCAGGCGGCCCGCGGCGAGCCGGGCGGCATGCGCGCGCGGATGCCGGACGTTCCAGAATCGCACCCCCGCGATGTGGGAGTGGGCCCCGGGGCCGATCCCCCACCAGTCCTGGTTGCGCCAGTAGCCGAGGTTGTGCCGGCACTCGTGCCCGGGGCGCGCCCAGTTGGAGATCTCGTACCAGGGAAGTCCGGCGGCGGAGAAGGCGTCGTCGGCGAGCTCGTACTTCTCCGCCTGGTCGTCCGGGTCGGGCAGCGGCAGCGCGCCGCGGCGCGTCAGGGCACCCATGCGTGTCCCCTCCTCCACCACGAGGGCATACGCCGAGACGTGGTCCGGCCCCAGCGCCAGTGCCGTGTCGAGGGTGGCCTGCCAGTCGGCCGGCGACTCTCCCGGCGTGCCGTAGATCAGGTCCACCGACACGTCGAGGCCGACGGCGCGGGCCGCCGCCGCCGCCCGGGCGACGTTGGCGGGAGTGTGGGTGCGGTCGAGGGTGGCGAGAACGTGCGGAACGGCGGACTGCATCCCCAGGGAGACCCGCGTGAAGCCCGCGGCGGCAAGATGCTCCAGGTACGCCTCGTCCACCGAGTCCGGGTTCGCCTCCGCGGTCACCTCCGCGCCCGTCTCGAGGCCCCAGGCGTCCCGGACCGACTCCAGGATGCGGGCGAGGTCCCCGGCCGGGAGCAGGGTGGGCGTACCTCCGCCGAAGAAGACGGTGGCAGCGGGCCGGGCGGGGATCGCCGCGTCGGCGAGCGCGGTCGCAGCGCGGCGGACCTCGGTGATCGCGGTCGCGGCGTAGGTCGCGTGGCTGGCGGGCCCGGCCGCGACATAGGTGTTGAAGTCGCAGTAGCCACACCGCACCCGGCAGTAGGGGACGTGGACGTAGACGCCGAAGGCACGCCCCGCGGTGCCTGCGGCGTCGATGCCCGTCAGGGGTCCGTCGTCGCCCGCGGCCGGGGTCGGGGACACCGTCACTTTCTGGGGGCGGCGGCGTCGGAGGTGAGGGCTGCGATGAACGCCTCCTGCGGAACCTCGACCCGGCCGATCGCCTTCATCCGCTTCTTGCCCTCCTTCTGTTTCTCCAGCAGCTTGCGCTTGCGCGTGATGTCCCCGCCGTAGCACTTGGCGAGCATGTCCTTGCGGAGGGCGCGAATGGTCTCGCGGGCGATCACCCGGGAGCCCACCGCGGCCTGGATCGGCACCTCGAACTGCTGGCGCGGGATGAGCTTGCGCAGCCTGGTGGCCATCTCCACCCCGTAGGCGTAGGCCTTCTCCCGGTGGACGATGGCCGAGAAGGCGTCGACGGGTTCGTGATTCAGCAGGATGTCGACCTTGACGAGGTCGGCGGGGGCGGTCCCGGCGTCCTCGTAGTCCAGCGAGGCGTATCCCCGGGTGCGTGACTTCAGCTGGTCGAAGAAGTCGAACACGATCTCGGCGAGCGGGAGGGTGTACCGGAGCTCGACGCGTTCGGCGGAGAGGTAGTCCATGCCGAGAAGGGAGCCGCGCCGCTGCTGGCACAGCTCCATGATCGCGCCGATGAACTCGCTGGGAGCGAGGATCGTCGCCTTCACGACGGGCTCCCTGATCTCGGCCACCTTGCCGCCCGGGAACTCCGAGGGGTTGGTGACGTCGACGACCGTGCGGTCCTCCAGGGTGACGAGGTACTCGACATTCGGAGCGGTGGAGATGAGGTCGAGACCGAACTCGCGTTCAAGGCGCTCGCGCACGATCTCGAGGTGGAGGAGTCCGAGGAAGCCGCACCGGAAGCCGAAGCCGAGGGCGGCGGACGTCTCGGGTTCGTACACCAGTGCGGCGTCGTTGAGCTTGAGCTTGTCCAGGGCGTCGCGCAGGGCGGGATAGTCCGAGCCGTCCATCGGGTAGAGGCCGGAGAACACCATCGGCTTGGGGTCCCGGTACCCCGCCAGCGGTTGCCGCGCGGGACTCGAGGCGTTGGTGACCGTGTCGCCGACCCGCGACTGCCGGACCTCCTTCACGCCGGTGATAAGGTAGCCGACCTCGCCGACCCCGAGCCCCCTCGTCGGGGTCGGTTCCGGGGAGATGACCCCGATCTCCAGCAGTTCATGGGTGGCACCGGTGGACATCATCACGATCCGCTCCCGGGCGTTGAGGTTCCCGTCCCGGACCCGGACGTAGGTGATGACTCCCCGGTAGCTGTCGTACACCGAGTCGAAGATGATGGCCCGCGCCGCGGCCCCCGCGTCGCCGACCGGGTGGGGCACGTGCTCGACGATGTGGTCGAGCAGCGCCGCGACGCCCTCCCCCGTCTTCCCCGAGACGCGCAGCACCTCCCCGGGTGTGCCGCCCACGAGGTTGGCCAGTTCCTCGGCGTATCGTTCCGGCTGCGCGGCCGGCAGGTCGATCTTGTTGAGGACGGGGATCACGGTGAGGTCGTTCTCGAGCGCCAGGTAGAGGTTCGCGAGCGTCTGGGCCTCGATGCCCTGCGCGGCGTCGACGAGCAGCACCGCGCCCTCACACGCGGCCAGCGACCGGGACACCTCGTAGCTGAAGTCCACGTGCCCGGGCGTGTCGATCATGTTGAGGGCGTACGCGGTGTTCCCGACCTGCCACGGCATCCGCACAGCCTGGGACTTGATGGTGATGCCCCGCTCCCGCTCGATGTCCATCCGGTCCAGGTACTGGGAGCGCATCGTGCGCTCGTCGACAACTCCCGTCAGCTGCAGCATGCGATCCGCCAGGGTGGACTTGCCATGGTCGATGTGCGCGATGATGCAGAAGTTGCGGATCAGCTCCGGCCGGGTGGCGGCGGGCGTGATCGTCTGAGCCAGCTGGGGGGACGGGATCAACGGGACCTCTCGGGTGCGGTTGGGCTGGCCCCCATCGTCCCATGACCGTCCGGACGGGGGGAAACGCGGGAACACCTCCGATGCCGCGAGCGTTGCACCGGTGGAGGGTACATGACGACAGAACTGGTCAACAACGTCTTCCCGGCGATGATCCGTGTCGGAACGCGCCCCGGGGCGCTCCTGCTCCGGGCCGCAGCGGTCGCGGACGGCTTCTTCCTGCTGTTCGCGGTCCTTGCGCTGCGCGCCACCGGATCGCTGTTCGCCTGGGTGCTGGTGTCCATCGCGGCCGTCCTCGCCGCAGCGATCCTGCTGTTCGCGTGGCGTCGCCACCGGCTGACGGCGTACGTGGACGAGATGGAGGCCGCCCTCGCCGCGCAGCACCTGTCAGCGGGCGTCGTCGCGGCCCCCGCGGATCGCCTGGACGAGGAGCTGCGTCTCCTGCGGGAGATGCAGTGGGAGGCGTCCATCCGCACGGCCCGGTACTTCCCGCGAATCGAGGCCACCCAGCGTGCCCTCGTGCTGGCGGCGGGAGGCACGGTGAACGCCCCCTACCTCAAGGACGACCTCCGGGTCACCCTGGTGGCGCTCTTCGGGACCATGGCAGCGATCCCGCTCGGGAGCTTCGGCGCCATGCTGGCCCTGTTGCTGCTGGTGCTGCCGTGACGGACGGCGCCCGCCACGGACGGCGGCTGTGAGCCACCGCTCAGAGGCTCCGGACACCCGCGAGTTCGTGGTCTCCTCCGCTGTTGCTAAGGTTGATGGTTGGGTTCCTGCTCGGTCGGGCAGGCACCAAGTGAGCGGCTTCGCACCGGTACCCCACGCCGTCGTCTCCCGCCGCTGACGTTCCCTCAATCGACCACCACGCGCACAACCAGAAAGTCCATCCGTGGCAAACATCAAGTCGCAGATCAAGCGGATCCGCACCAACGAGAAGGCGCGCCTGCGCAACAAGGCAGTCAAGAGCGAGCTGAAGACCTACGTCCGGCGCGTTCGCGAGGCGATCGCCGCCGGCGAGAAGGAGAAGGCCGAAGCCGCCCTGCAGGTTGCGTCCCGCAAGCTCGACAAGGCGGTGTCCAAGGGCGTCATCCACCGGAACCAGGCTGCGAACCGCAAGTCGAAGCTGGCCAAGCAGGTGAACAAGCTCGCCTGACGGGCCACTCTGCCAGGAAGGGTGCCGGACCCGGCACCCTTTTTGGTGTCCCTGCGCCCCTCGATCCTGGAGCCCCTCGGTCCTGCCGTGACCCGCGGACCCTGGCGTGACCCGCGGACCCTGGCGTGACCCGCGGACCCTGGCGTGACCCGCGGCTCACCCCGTCCGCGCCGCCGCGACCGCGAGAATGGCCCGCTCGATCGCATGGCCGGGATCCCGGCTGAGCCCTTTCACCTCCGCATCCGCGCGTGCGACGGCGGTGATCGCCTCGGCCAGCGCCTCGGGTGTCCAGCCGCGCAAATCACGCTCGGCGCGCTGCACCTGCCAGGGGGCAAGCCCCAGCTGGGCGGGCCCCAGGCCCCGTCCGCGCATCGCCCCGACCTTCGCCAGGGTGCGGAGCTTGGCGGCCAGCGCGGCGACCAGTGGCACGGGTGAGGTGCCCGTGGCCATCGCATGGCGCGCCAGCGTCACCGCGGTGGCGGCGTCACCCGCGATCGCGGCATCGGCCACCCGGAAGCCGCTGGCCTCGACCCTTCCGGCGTGGTAGCGGTTGACCGTGGCGACGTCGACCGTCCCCGTGGTGTCGGCGAGCAACTGCCGGACGGCCGCGTCCAGCTCGCGCAGGTCCCCGCCCACCGCATCGAGGAGGGCCTGGACCGCCTCGGGCTCGACACGGCGCCCGGCCCGCCGGAAATCGGCCCTGATGAGGTCCGCCTTCTCCGTGTCCTTCCTGAGCGGTTCGCAGGCCACGACCGACCCGGCGTGGGCGAGGGCGTCCAGCAGCCGCTTGCCGCGGGTGCCGCCGCCGTGGCGCACGATGAGCCACACGTCCGCCGCGGGCTGCTCAATGTACGCGAGACAGTCCGCCAGAAACCCGTCTGTCATCGCTTCGGCGCCCTCGGCCACCACGAGCCGCCGCTCCCCGAACAGCGAGGGGCTGACGAGGTAGGTCAGCTGGCCGGACTGGTAGTTCCCGGCATCGAGCCGCTCCACCTCCACGGCGGGATCCAGTGCCCGGGCCTGCTCCAGGAGTCTGGCCAGCGCGCGATCGGCGAGAACCGTCTCGGCCCCACGAAGGAGGACGACAGCGTCCAGCGTCGCCGTGTCCCAGGTCGCTGTCGCCACGGGCACAAGCTTGTCACGGCACACCGACAAGCTCCGCATCGCCACGTGTCACGATCGCGACGGCTCCGTCCTCGTCGGTTCGCCACACCCGGCCGCCGACCCGCCCGTACAGGTCGAGCGCCTCCGCGGTGGGATGGCCGTAGGCGTTGGGGCCCACCGAGACGAGCGTGATCGCCGGGGCGAGCAGTCCGGCGAGCTCAGGGTCCTGGTCCCGGGAGCCGTGGTGGGCCATCGCCACGACATCGACTCCCGTGCATCGGGGACCACAGGACCTCACCGCCCTGGCGAGCCCCGCCTGGCCCGCTGACTGCAGGTCACCCAGGGGCATCACCCGTGTCCCGTCGCGGGCGGTGAGGAGGACGGTGACGGACAGGTCGTTGGCGTCCCCCGGGCCCGGGGTGGGCCAGAGCACCTCCCAGTGCACGTCTCCCGCTGCTCCCCGCAGGCCGGCGGTCGCCGGCTCGGGCTGGACACCGGCCCACGCCAGCTCCTTCCGGACATGCCGCACGGCCGCGGCCGGCTCCGCCGCCGGGGAGACGAGCACGCGGCCCACGCGCGCGGTGGCGAGCACGGCCGGCAGATTCCCCACGTGGTCGGCGTGCGGGTGGGTCAGAACCAGCAGGTCGAGACGGGTGATTCCCGCACGCGAGAGGCAGTCCTGGGATCTGCCGTCGCCGGGGCCCACGTCCACCATGACCGCGGCGTGGGGTCCCGACCGCACCAGGAGCGCCGCCCCCTGCCCGACGTCGCACTGCAGCACCGTCCAGTCGTCACCCGACCGGCCGGCGACGAGGGCGATCACCCCCAGGATTGCCAGCAGGACCACCAGGACACGGGCCCGGCGGAGGATCGCGACGACGAGAAGTGCGTGGAGGGCGGCGAGAGCGAGGGCACCCCCGACGCCGCCGGGCCAGGCGATCGCGCTGTGCGGGAGATGGGCGGCCACCGTCGCCGTGGTGGCGACCCACCAGGTGAAGGCTTCCGCACCTCGCGCGAGTGCGGTTGCCACGGGCAGCGAGAGGGGTGCCGCGACCACCCCCGCGAGTCCGAGAATCGTCGCCGGCGCGACAGCCGGACCCGCGACGGCGTTCGCCAGGACGCCCACCAGGCTCACGGTCGGGTTGAACAGCACGATGATCGGGGCGCACGCGAGGTGGGCGGCGAGAGGGAGCGCGACAGCAATGGCGAGCCGCCGCCGTCGCACGCCCCACCGCATCATTCCGGCGGCAAGGGGCGGTGCGAGGAGGAGCAGCGCCGCGGTGGCGGCCACCGACAGGGCGAACCCGATCGAGAAGGCGAGCCACGGGTCCGCCACCAGCAGAACCACCACACCGGCACTCAGGGCGGGCACGGCACGCGGCGGCCGGCCGCGCGCGAGGGCGACAATGCCGGTGCAGCCCATGGCGGCGGCGCGGACCACGGAGGCCTCGGTGCCCACCAGGCCCACCAGACCCGCGAGGGCGCCGAGCAGGCCCGCGGCCCGCAGGCGGGTGGGGGCGCGCGCGCCCAGCAGCCCCACCAGGGCGAGCACGAGCGCCACGTGCGCCCCGGACACGGCGGTCAGGTGACCGAGGGAGCTGCGCCGCATCGCCTCCCGCAGGGTGTCGGCCATGTGCCGCACGTCCAGCACCTGGAAGCTGTGCTTAGTGATCGGGAGCGTGATGCCGATGATGTCGGTCTCCTGGAAGGCGTCCCGGCCCAGCAGGTTCGTGTTCACCTGGGCCGTCAGGGCGACCAGGGGGATCGAATCCATGAAGGCCGTGGCGATGCCGGTGACGAGG
>JALHDK010000059.1 GCA_022838965.1 Actinomycetales bacterium
CGTGACGAGAGGCGGGAAACGCGTGACGAGAGGCGGGAAAGGCGTGATGACCATCGGAAACGTGTGATCAGAACCCCGCACGTGTGTCTCAGCGGTCGGCCACCGGGCCCCTCCCCGCGCGGGAGGATGCCATCCCACGTGGACCCCACGGCAACTCCGGGAACAATCCCGGCTGCTCGGGCGTTGAGTCAGCGAGAGGGTCCAGGAGACCCCCGTCAGCAGTCCACAAGGCAGCAAGGGGTAGAAGGTATGGCAGAACGTTCACTGCGCGGCATGAGCATCGGTGCCAAGTCGATGGAGTCCGAGGAGAACGTGGAGTTCGCGCCCCGGCAGATCGCCCGGTATGACTGCCCCAACGGGCACGTGATCGAGCTGCCGTTCGCCCTCGAGGCAGAGGTACCCGCGGTGTGGGAGTGCCGGTGTGGCGCGGAAGCCGTGCTGCGCGACCACCTCCGCCCGGAGCGGGCCAAGCCGGTCAAGCAGCCCCGCACGCACTGGGACATGCTGCTCGAGAGGCGCACACGCGAGGAGCTCGAGGAACTCCTGAACGAGCGGCTCGCGCTGCTCCGCTCCGGACAGCTGCGGCGCCGTTCCGCCTGACGCGATCCGTCATCCTGCGCCCGGGCCCGTGCCCGGGCGCAGCCGTCTCAGCACCCCCCTGACCTGGCCGACCCGGTGCCGGGCGCCCAGGACGGTGGTCCGCCACATCGCCTCCCGCACAATGGCACTGGACATCTTCGAGGTGCCTCGGGTCCGCTCCACGAAGCTGATCGGCACCTCCACCACCGTGCCGCCGGCCAGCACCGTCCGCCGGGTCATCTCGACCTGGAAGTAGTAGCCCGAGACCCCGACCGAATCGAGGTCCAGCCGTTCCAGCAGCTCCCGCCGGTACACACGGAAGCCGGCCGTGGCGTCCGCCGTCGGGAGCCCCAGCCAGAGCCGCACGTACAGGTTCCCGCCCCGCGAGAGCACCTTGCGGTGCCACGGCCAGTTGACCACCTCGCCACCGGGCACCCACCGCGAGCCGATCACCAGAGCCGGCTGATCGGGCGCGTCCGCCCGGGCGAGGAGCTCGCCGAGCTGCTCCGCCCGGTGGGAGCCGTCCGCGTCCATCTCCACCAGATGGGTGTAGCCGCGGGCGATCCCCCAGCGGAACGCGTCGATGTAGGCCTTCCCGAGTCCCTCCTTGCCCCGGCGGTGCAGCACGTGGATCCGCGCGTCCGCCGCCGCGAGTTCGTCGGCCACCGCACCCGTCCCGTCGGGACTGGCGTCGTCCGCCACGAGCACGTCCACGTCGTGCGCCCGCACCCCCTCGACGATGTCGCGGACGTTCTCCCGCTCGTTGTAGGTCGGGATGATCACCAGCGTCCTCATGCGTTCCTCCCCCGGCCCGACGACGCCGTCCGGCCGCTCACGAGCGCGGCGCCGACCGCCGCCAGCGCCACCACCCACACGATCGTACGTGGCCAGTCCCCGAGGGTGTCCGCCGGTGTCAGGGAGCGGCGCAGCGGGACGTCCGCCACACCCACCCACTCGGTGTACAGCTCGTCGGAGGACCGCGCCAGCTCGCTGCCATTCGGGAGGAAGAAGGCGCTGATCCCCACCGTCGAGACCTGGATCGTGGAGCGGCCGTGCTCCACCGCGCGGAACCGCGACAGCCCGAGTTGCTGGGTGGCCTCCTGGGTGAAACCGAAGGACGCGTTGTTGGTCGGGATCACCAGCAGCTCCGCACCGAGCCGCACGCTCTCGCGCAGCAACTCGTGGTAGGCCACCTCGAAACAGATGCCGACCCCGACGGTGACATCGCGGTCAAGGGTGGCGATCGGGACGGCCATCACCCCCGGCTTCTCCCCCCGGGCCATGTCCACGGTCACCAGGTCGACGGCGGACGACAGCCGACGGAAGAAGGCCCGGTAGGGGATGTACTCGCCGAACGGCACCGGGTGCTGCTTGGTGTAGGAGGCGAACGCGGAGCCGTCCAGCCAGCCGATGTACTCGTTGTAGCGGACGTCCGCGGTGTACCGCTGGGTACCCAGCAGGAGCGGAACGTCCGCCGCCCGCTGCGCGGCGGACACGTCCGCCGCCACCTCGGCGTCGGAGCGCGGGTCGATGTCGGCCGCCGACTCCGGCCAGACGACGACGTCGAACCTCGCCCCCGTCGTCGCGAGCCCTTCGGTGAGCGCCCGGTAGTTCGCCGTGATCGCCCGGGCCTGGCCGAGCGCCTCCCCGCCCCGCACCGGGACGTTGCCCTGCACCGCCGCGACCGCGAGCGTCCCGGTCTCGGGCGTGGCAGCCACCGGGACCAGACCCGCGCCCGCCACCACGCCGGCCACGAGGGCGACGCCCGCGGCCGTGCGCACCGCCGGCCGGAGGGCGAACTCCGCGAGCACGTACCCTCCCAGCACCACGACCCCGCTCACCAGCACCGTCCCGCCCCACGCCGCCAACCGGAGGAGCGGGCCCTCCACCTGCGAGAACGCGAGCGCACCCCACGGGAAGCCCCCGAACGGCACCACCATGCGGGCCTGTTCGAGCGCCACCCAGAGCACCACCACCGCCAGACCTCCCCACCGGCGGGCCCACGGAGAGAGGACCGCGTGGAGGAGCCCGAACAACCCCACCCAACCGGCCTGCAGCACCGACAGGGCAACCCAGGGAAGCCACTGCCCCGTCGACACCCGTGACCAGGACAACAGCGGGAGGAAGAAGGCGAGCCCCCACGCCATGCCGAGGAGGAGGCCGGCAGCCGGCCCGGCACCACGCAGGGCGACGAACAGCAACGCCACGCCCGCGAAGGCCGCGATCCACCACGAGTGGTACGGGAAGGCGAGGTTGGCGACCAGTCCGCCGAGCACCGCGAGAGGCACCGCGACCACGGGACGGCGGGCGACGGGCATGCGGCAAGCCTAGCCGTGGGTGGCCTCAGAACGACGACAGGGCGACGATGCCGCGGTTGAGGGCCGTGTGCGCGGCGCGCGCGCGTCCCCGCAGGTGGTCGGGAAGGTGCGGCACCTGGGTGAGCTGGTCGAGGAGGTCCAGCACCTGCCTGCACCACCGGACGAAGTCCCCGGCGCTCATCTCGTCCCCCGCGAGCACCGACGCGAGGGGATCCCCGGCCGCCCAGCGGTGGATCAGGCCAGCCAGGCCCGGATCGGGCAGCGGCGTCGGCTCGATGCCGTGCGCCCGCTCTCCCTCCTCCAGGCGCGCCGCGATGCGCTGCGTCTCCTCCACGGCCGCGCGAAGGGCGCGGGTGTCAAGGCGACCCGGGGTCTCATTCCGGGACTCGTACACCACCAGGCTCACGGCCCCCGCCAGCTCCGCGGCCGAGAGCCGGTTCCACACGCCTTCGCGCAGGCACTGGGCCATCAGCAGGTCGCGCTCCGAGTAGATGGCGCGGAGCATCTCGCCGGCGGGGGTGATGGTGTCCGCGTCGCCGAGATAGCCCAGCTCCAGCAGGTACTCGCAGATCCGGTCGAATCCCGCCGCGATCGTGCCCGTGCGGTGGCTGATGCGTTCGAGGAGACCCTCCCGGTCCGCCAGCGCCTGGCGGTGGCGGCGGGCCCAGCGCGCGTGCGTCTCGACCTCGGGGCAGTGGTGGCAGGGGTGGTCCCGCAGCCGGGCGCGCAGGCGGTCGAGATCCACCCATTCGGCGGCCGGGCCGGACGGCGTCTCCGGCGCGCCGGACCCGCGCGGGGCCCCCCGCCCGGCGGCGAAGGCGCGGACCTGCGCGGCCAGGTCGTTCCGGCCACGGGGCGTGCGGGGGTTCTGGCGGGAGACACCGCGCAGCGTGCCCAGGACCTCGACGCCCCCGCCGAGGTCCTCGGCGTCGAAGCGGCGGTTGCGGGCGTCCTCGGTGACGACGTCGAGGACGGTCCCGTTGTGCGCCGTGGTCATGACGTGGTGCACGACGGCGTGGTGGGTGCGCCGGCCCCGGCGGAACCGGATGACGTCGCCCACCCTGATCCGGGCGAGGGCAGCCTCGGCCCCCAGACGGACCGCGCGGGACCGCTCCGCCGACAGTCGGCGTTCCTCCGCGGTGATCGCCTCGCGGATGGCCCAGTACTCGGCGAAGTCGCCGCGATCGCAGGTCGCCTGGCCCGCGAGCGTGGCGATCACCTCGTCGAGCTTGCGGACCTGCCGGGCGAGCCCCACCACCCCGCGGTCGGCCTGGAACTGGGCGAACGAGGTCTGCAGCACCTCGCGTGCCTGCTCGCGGTCCATCACGCCGAGGAGGTTGACACTCATGTTGTAGGTGGCGCGGAAGGCCGACCGGAGGGGGTAGGTGCGCTTGGACGCCAGGCCGGCCACCGCCTCGATGTCGACATCCTCGTCATGGATCACGATCGCGTGCCCCTCGATGTCGATTCCCCGCCGGCCCGCCCGCCCCGTGAGCTGGGTGTACTCCCCCGGCGTGAGCTTCTGGTGCGAGCTGCCGTCCCATTTGGTGAGGCGCTCGAGCACCACCGAACGGGCGGGCATGTTGATCCCCAGCGACAGGGTCTCCGTGGCGTAGACCACCTTGAGAAGGCCACGGGTGAAGAGCTCCTCCACGACCTCCTTGAACAACGGGATGAGCCCGGCGTGATGGGCGGCCACGCCGTGTTCCAGCGCCCGGGACCACCGCAGGAACCCGAGCGTTCCCAGGTCCTCGGGGGCCACGGCGGCGCACCGGCGCTCCACATGGCTCCGGATCGCGGCGGCCTCGGCCTCCGTGGTGAGCCGCAACCCCGCCGCCATGACCTGGTCCACCGCCGCGTCACACCCCGCACGGGAGAACACGAAGACGATTGCGGGCAACAGGCCGTGCCGATCCAGCTCGGCCACCACGACCGCGCGGGGCGCGCGATGCCGCCGCGGGCCGCGATGCGGGCCGGGCACGCGGCGCGTGGCGGCCAGGAGTTCGGGGTTGGGGCGCTCCCGGTTGGTGAGGGTGGGACTGTAGAGGTCGTAGAGACGTGACCCCACCATCACGTGCTGCCAGAGCGGGACGGGCCGGTGCTCCCACACGATCACCTCGGTGTCGCCGCGCACCAGCGTGAGCCACTGCCCGAACTCCTCGGCGTTGGACACGGTCGCGGAGAGCGAGATGACCTGCACCCGCGCCGGCAGGTGGATGATCACCTCCTCCCACACCGGGCCCCGGAAACGGTCCGCGAGGTAGTGCACCTCGTCCATGACCACGTATTCGAGGCTGTCGAGCGAGCGCGACTCGCTGTAGAGCATGTTGCGCAACACCTCGGTCGTCATGACGAGAACCGGGGCGTTGGGGTTGATGGTGACGTCGCCGGTCAGCAGGCCCACGCGTTCCGTGCCGTGGATCGCGCAGAGCTCGGTGTACTTCTGGTTCGACAGGGCCTTGATGGGCGTCGTGTACATGACCGTCGTGCCGTGGACGAGCGCCAGGTGCACCCCGAACTGGCCGACAACCGTCTTCCCGGCACCGGTCGGGGCGGCGACCAGGACGCCCTTGCCGGCCTCCAGCGCCTCGCAGGCCTGCTCCTGGAACGGGTCGAGTTCGAACGGGAGCGTCCGGCGGAAGCGCGCCAGTTCCGTCCGGCTGGCCGCCTGCCGTGCCATGGCTGCGGCGTACCGCTCCGCGGGCGTTCGGGGATCGGTCATCAGGCGGGCCGCAGCATCCGTACCGCGCCGGGCACCGCCTCGACCGTGACCGGCAAATGCCCCACCGGCTCGCCGTCGGCGAACACGCTGCGCGGCACGGCCGCGGAGATGTGGACACGCCCGGCGCGCCGCACCTCGACGCGGGGATCCGTGACGTGCGTGCCGCGGTAGATCCGGGGGAAGAGCGCGAGAAGGCGCAGCGCGCCGATATCGCCCCCGATGGCGACGTCCATGAGGCCGTCGTCCGGCCGGGCCGTGGGTGCGATCCTCATGCCGCCCCCGAAGCGGCCCACGTTCGAGGCGGCCACCACCACGGCCGTGCCCTCCCAGAGCCAGTCCCCGGCCGCGACACGGTAGCGGGGGCGGCGGTGGGTGGGCAGCACCCGGAAGAGGGCGAGGGGGTAGCGGAGCTGGCCGCGGGGCCAGCGCATCCGGTTGGCGACCTCGTTCACCACGGCGTCGATGCCGCAGCTCACGGTGCCCATGGCCCAGCTCTGCCTGGTCGCTCCCGTGATCCGCAACGCGTCGGTGGGGACGCCCTCGGGCTGGTGCTCGAGGTGGCGCACGATGAGGTCGACGGCGGACCGGGGGTCAGCGGGCAGTCCCAGTCCCGCCGCGTTGTCGTTCCCGGACCCGAGCGGAACGATCCCCAGCGCGGTCCGCGTGCCGGCGACGGCCGTGACGCCGAGCTGGACGACGCCGTCGCCGCCGACGACGACGAGAGCGCCCAGACGGGGCACCTCCGCCGCGGCCTTCGCGAGCGCGGTGGCCGCGTCGAACGCGCTGAGATCGACGACGGCGTGGCCGTGGTGTTCGAGCTGCCGCCGGATTCCGGTGCGGAACCGGGCCGCCCGTCCCCGACCTGCCGTCGGGTTCACCACCAGCCCCACCCTCATGACGGCTGCCTCAGGCGATCCCGAGTTCGGCGTCGCGGGCGGCCCGGCGGCGGTCGGCACGCCTGTCGTGGAGGATGCAGAGCCACACCGCCACGTAGTACAGGCCGGTCATGATGATGCCGAGGGCGATCATGGTCCAGGGGTCGGGAAGCGGGTTGGCGAAGGCCGCGAAGGTGAACATGAGGACGACCGCCCACCGCCACCCCCGCTGGAAGGTGCGACCCCGCACGATCCCCATCATGTTGAGCCCGATCATCACGACCGGGAAGAGGAACGCCACACCGAAGGCGAGGATGAGGCGCATGCTGAAGGTCAGGTAGGTGCGGGCGTCGATGAAGTTGACGGCCGCGTCGGGGGTCACCGACATGAAGATGCTCACGGCGTGCGGGAGCAGGAACCAGCCCATCGCCGCCCCCAGCAGGAACAGGGGGATGGTGGCGGCGGTGAAGCCGAGGACGTACTTCTTCTCGGTGCGCTTCAGGCCCGGGGCCACGAACGCCCACATCTGGTACAGCCACCAGGGCGAGGTCACGAGCGCTCCGAGGAACAACGACACCCGCATCCGCATGTCGAAGGCGGAGGCAACGGTGGTGAAGTTCAGCTCGGCCTGGTGCCCCGCCTCCTGCATCGCGACGATGGGGGCGGCGAGCGAGTTGAAGACGGGGTCGAAGAGGAACCAGCCACCGACAGCGCCCAGGAGCAGCCCGACCACCACCCACAGGACGCGGGACCGGAACTCGCGGAAGTGCTCCTGGAGGAGCATCCGCCCCTCCGGATTCCTCTTCGACATGACCTGGACGGTCAGGAACGCGGCGTGGTGTCCGTCGGGGTGTCGGAGTCCCTGGGCGGAGCAGCGGGCGTGTCATCCCGCAGCTCCTGGACCTCCTTCTTGAACACCTTCATGGACTTGCCGATGGACGAGGCGATGTCCGGCAGCCGGTTCGAGCCGAACACCACCACGATGACGAGGATCAGCACGATCACGTGCCAGATCTGGATTCTCATGCTTCCTGCCTCACGGTTGGGGACTGAGGGACACGGGGACCCGGCCGACAAGGCCCAGGCGGGCCCACCGGTCGAGGGTGCGTGCCAGCGTCGCGGACCTCCGCAGGTCGCGAGCGGAGTGGGTCTCCGCCCACAGCTGGTGCACCCGGGATGCGGTCGAACTGGCGAAGAGCGTCGGAACCATCGGGGCAGGGGGCTCCTGCGGCGCCGCGAAGGCCGCGCCCGCCCGTTCACCGAGGAGGGCGAACTCCCGCCCCAGCGCCCTGACGCGGCGCCAGAGCCCCACCGCCAGGAGCGCGGGCACGCCCACCGCGGCCAGCGCGAGCCCGGACCAGATCGCGAACCACACCCCCTCAGTGTACGTGGTCGGGTGTCCCCTCCCCCTCGGGCGGCCACGCTTCGTAAGCGGCCAGCGCCGCCCGCGCCCGGGCGACGAGTTCGTCCCGCACCGCGGCCGGAGCCACCGCCCGGACCTGGTCACCCAGCGGGAGCAGCTGGCGGACCAGCCAGTCGGTCCGCGTCAGTTCGATCCGGACCTCGATGCAGGGTGCACCCTCGTGGGACACGTCACGGATGGTGGCACCGGGGATGTCCTCGGCGAGCCAGCGTGCGGCCTTGTCGAGCACCAGGACGACGGCGGTGGCCGGCTGTTCCGCGGGCCCCTCCTCACCCGGCGTCCCCTCCCCGTCCTCCGGCGGCTCCCCCGCGGCGGGCGCGATCCGGAGGAAGCGGTCAACCCGGAACGTCCGGCGGGCACCCGCGAGCGCGCACCACGCCTCGAGATACCAGGCCGCGCCGTCGGTGAGAAGGGCGAGGGGACGGATCACGCGCCGGCTGCGGCGGTCCTCGGCGGACACGTAGTCCACCTCAAGCCACTCCCCCGCCGCGATGGCGGCGCTGAGGAGGGCGCGGGCGGCGTCGTGCCCGTCCGGTGGGGGTGCCACCTCGGCGGGGACGAGGCCCCGCAGCTTCGCTCCCACCGTGGCCAGCACATCACCCATCCGGCCCGCGGCCGCGCCGGACGCGCGGAGCCACTCGACCGCGGCGATCAGGGCGAGCGCCTCCCTGGGCGCGAGGGGAACCGGCCGGTCCAGGCCCTGGCCTGCCCGCAGGCTGATGAGCTGCTGTTCCCAGTCATCGACCGAGAAGTCGATGAGATCGTCCGGATAGTAGCCGGGCGTGCCACTCACCCAGAGCAGGTCCACGTCCCTGAGGATCTGGCTGGCTGGCACGCCGAAGTGCCGCGCGAGTTCCTCGACCGGGACGCGGTCGTGCTGGGCGAGGTAGTTCACCATGGCGAGGAGCCGGGTCAGGCGGTCAGCGGTCTGCTCAGCCGGCATGGCCCACCTCCAGCAGGGCCGCGAAACCCCGCACCACCCGTTCCCGGTACTCGGCGGGCTCGAGGAGCACCGCGTCGGGGCCGTGGGTGGCGATCTCGTCCGCGAGCCGCTGCGGCTCGGTCGTGGTGAGGGACAGCACGTCCCGATCTCCGACGGCGCCGATCCGCACGGCCCGGGCGCGGAGCAGTTGCGCCCGCTCGGGGGCGACCGCGACCCTCACCTCCTCGGGTGCGGCGGCTGGTCCACTGAGGAGGGCCGCGACGTCGACGTGGTCGGGAACCTCGAACCCGCCCGGCTGTCCGGCCAGCCGCACCGGCCCGGAGATCCGGGACAGCCGGAAGGCCCGCGGAGCGCCCCGGGCCTCGTCGAGACCCACCACGTACCACGCGCGGTTCCGGGCGAGCACCCGCCATGGCTGCACCCGCCGGCGCGCCCGCGGGGAGCGCAGCGGAACGTAGTCGAACTCGACGACGATCCTCCTGGCCACCGCGTCCTGCAGGACGTCGAAGGCCTCCTCGGGCACCCGCAGGGTGAGCATCACCGGGGGGGCCTCCTCGCGGGTGCCCGGACCGAGGCTGCGCACCTTGGTCACCCCCCTGCCCGCGACGGCGCGCCACTGCGCGTCGTTGTAGACGGTCGCCGCCAGCGAGAGCACCCCGATCTCCTCCGGGGTGAAGGTCACCTCGGGCAGCGTCCACCGCTCGAGGTCGATGCGGTACCCGACGTCGTCCTCGTGCGCCGGGTCCCGTTCCACCACGATCGGCACGCCCATCGAGCGCAGCAGGTCCTTGTCCCGCTCGAAGGTGCGCTCGAAGGCGCGGTCGTCGCCGTGATAGCCGCGCACCATCCGCCGGATCTGCTGCTTCGACATGCGCGTCCGCGTGTTCAGCAACGCGATGAGGAGATCCAGCACCCGCTCGGCCGCCGACACCTTCTCCTCCACACCGTCAACCGTACCCGGTAGGGTGAGCCGTGTGATGATCTGGCGCAACGGGGTGGTGACGGCCCGCCGCGCGGCGTGGGACGGGGCGGTCGAGCTCGAGGTGGAGCTGCAGGACGGCGAACCGCCGCTGGGGGCCGGGACGCGCGTCCGGGCGCTGGCGTACGTCGCGCTGGTCGGGGAGCCTCCCGACGTCGTCGGGCAGCGGGTGCTGCTGACGGCCTCCGCGCTGGCCCGCGGACTGGGGACCGGTGGCCTGGCGCTGGTGGTCGCCTTTCCGGACGCGCTGCCGGCCGACCCTCCCCCCGCGGCGGGGCACATCGTCAAGGCGCGCTACACCCCCCTGCAGTACCTCACCCTCGGGGTGGACGAGCAGGAGTCCCCCCACCACCGCACTCTCGCGGCGGCCGAGACGATCGTCGGGATGCCCGTGATCGCGACCGATCTCCACTCCGCCCTCCCGGCGATCCTCGCCGGCATCCGCGCGGTCGCTCCGCTGCGCGTCGCCTACCTGCACACCGACGGCGGAGCGCTGCCCGTCTGGTTCTCCCGCACCGTGGCGGCCCTGCGGGCCGCGGGCTGGCTGGCCAGCACGATCAGCACGGGGCAGGCCTTCGGCGGCGATCTGGAGGCGGTGAATCTCCACTCGGGCCTGTTGGCCGCCCGGCACGTGGCCGGCGCGGATCTTGCCATCGTCACCCAGGGTCCCGGCAACCTCGGCACCGGCACGCCGTGGGGGTTCTCCGGCGTGGCGGTCGGGGAGGCGCTCAACGCCGCGGCCGTGCTCGGAGGCGCACCGGTCGCTGCGCTGCGCGTCTCGGGTGCCGATCCCCGGCCGCGGCACCGGGGCATCTCCCACCACTCCCTCACCGCCGTGGGACGGGTGGCGCTGGCCCGCGCGCTCGTCGTCGTCCCCCTCTTCGACGACGTCGGGGCTCGATCGGCTCATCGAGACCCAGCTGCCCGCGTTCGGGCGGCATGAGCTGCGCTACGAACCGGTGACCGGGCTGTGGGATGCCCTGGCCGCCGCTCCGGTACGGCTCTCCACGATGGGGCGGTCGCTCACCGAGGATCCCGCCGCGTTCCTCGCGGCGGCCGCGGCCGGCCGGGTCGCGGCGACGCTGGTGACCTGACGGTCACCCGGCGGGGTCAGGCGGTTCGGAGAGCCGCACAAGCTCCGCGAGACGCTGCGCCTCGCGCAGTCCGTGGGCGCCGTCGGCTCCCTGGATGGCCATGACGGGCAGTGTGTCGCCATCGGAGAGGTCCAGCGTCACCCACGGACGGCCCGGGGCGAAGTTCACCCGGATGATCTGCGCCCAGGTCACCTCGGTGGAGAGGAAGAGGTTCCGCACCCGCAGTCCGGCGGGGCTGGGAATGGCCACGACAGCCGCCTGCCGGAACACCACGAGCGCACCGGCCCCGGCGAAGAGCACCGTCAGGATGCGATCCGCCCAGCCCCACCCCTGCAGGGTGGTGAAGCTCAGGAGGAGCAGGATCGCCACCGCCGCCCCGATCAGCACCAGCAGGGCCCAGGCCACCCACCGGGCGGCCCGGGGCCGGAACGGGGCGTAGGGGTCCATTCAGATGCGGCAGGCGTGGATCGAGGTGACGAGGATCGCCCGCGCCCCGATGTCGTACAGCTGGTCCATCACCACGTTGGTCCGCTCCCGCTGCACCATGACGCGCACCGCCACCCAGCCCGAGTCGTGGAGCGGCGAGATGGTGGGCGACTCGAAGCCGGGCGCGATCCGGACCGCCTCGTCGACCCGGTCGCCGGGAATGTCGAAGTCCATGAGGACGTAGCGGCGGGCCACCAGGACCCCCTGCAGCCGGCGCTCCAGCACGTCGAGGCCGCGGGCGATCTCGCGGTCGCGGGGGGCGATGAGCACGGCCTCGGAGTGCAGGATGGGTTCCCCGAACACCTCCAGGCCCGCGGCCCGCAACGTCGATCCGGTCTCGACGACGTCGGCCACGACGTCCGCGACCCCCAGCTCGACCGAGGACTCCACCGCCCCGTCGAGGTGCACGACGACGGCCGACACCCCGCGCTCGGCGAGGTGGTCGGCCACGAGGACGTCGTAGCTCGTGGCCACGCGCCTCCCGGCGATGTCCTGCACCCGCCGGGCGCTCCCCACGGGGGCGGCGAAGCGGAAGGTGGACTCCCCGAAACCGAGCGCCATCCGTTCGACCGCCGCGGCCCTGGAGTCCAGCAGCAGGTCGCGCCCCGTGATGCCCGCATCCACCGAACCCGACCCCACATACACCGCGATGTCGCGGGGACGCAGGTAGAAGAACTCGACGCCGTTCTCCTGGTCCCGGACCACGAGTTCGCGGCCACCGTCACGTCTCCCCCGGTAGCCGGCCTCCCGGAGCATGGCGACCGCCGGGTCGGACAGGGAGCCCTTGTTGGGGATCGCGATGCGCAACATCACAGGTACCGGTACACGTCGGCGAGCCCGACCCCCCGGGCCAGCATCAGCACCTGCAGGTGGTACAGCAGCTGGCTGATCTCCTCGGCGGTGTCGTCCTCGCTCCCGTACTCCGCGGCCATCCAGACCTCGGCGGCCTCCTCGACGATCTTCTTGCCGATCCCGTGGACACCGGTCTCCAGCTCGCGCACCGTGCGGGAGCCGGGGTCCCCGGCCGCGGCCTTGCGCGTGAGCTCGTCGAACAGCTGGTCGAAGGTCTTCACGACGCCCAGAGTACTGGGCATCAGGGCTGGAGCGCGGCGGTGACCGCCCGCGACGGGTCGGCCCCCGGCTCCGCGAGCCCGCGCTCCGCCATGAACTCGTACATCACGGGCCAGCGATCGGCGTCGACGGCGAGCGGCGTCTGCCCGTACAGCGCGGCGGTGGCGCGCAGCGTCTCGAGCGCGGCCTCGTGCGCACCCGCGCCCGTGAGCTCGGGGATGAAGTCGAAGCTGGCATCGACCGCCGCCTCCGGGTCCTCCTGGATGAACCGCATGGCGCGGGCGAGCGCCCGGTTGAGGGCGGCGAGGTCCTCGGGACGCTCGGCGACCGTCGACTCGAGTGCACCCACCGAGATGCCCACCAGGGGGAGCTCCGACGCGGTGAGGGTGCGGACGGCGACGCCGTTGCGCCCGAAGTTGAGCACGTCGTTGTTGGAGAACCCGACCACCGCGTCGACACTGCCACCGATGAGCGCCGCCTGCTGCGTGTAGCCGATGTACTCGATCTCGAGGTCCGCCTCGGTGAGGCCCGCCTCCGTCATCGCCGCCAGCAGCCAGAACCAGTTCTCGCCGTAGGGTCCGGGCAGGCCGACCGAATGGCCGGCCATGTCGGCGAGCTCCCTGATGTCCGAGTCCTCCGGCACGATGAGCACCACCGGATACTCCTGGTACATGACCCCGAAGGTGACGAGGGGGACGCCCGCCGCGTGCGCCTGGAGCATCTCGTCCGCGCCCGCGTTGACCACGTCCTCCTCCCCCGCGGCGATCGCGCCGAACAGGGACTCCGAGGCGCCGTGGTGGCGCAGGGTGACGTTGAGTCCCTCCTCCTCGAAGTACCCGAGTTCAGCTGCCACGTAGAACGGGGCGAACTGGATGTTCGGGATGTAGGTCAATCCGACGGTCAGGTCGGTCAGCTCCGCCGCCGGGGACGACGCCGTCGCCGTCGAGGTCGTCGTCGAGGTCGTCGTCGAGCCGGCGCACGCCGCCAGGGAGAGGGCGAGCATCGCTGCGGGAAGAGCCCTGAGTGCCCATGTCATTTCTCAGTTCCACCTTCTTTTCGAGTGTGCCGATGAGGAAGTAGAGGAGGATCGCGGTGCCGCTGAGCAGCACAAGCGTGGCGAACATTCCGACGGTGTCGACCGAATGGCTCTGCGCGGTGAGCTGCATGCCGAGGCCCTTGCCGCCCATGGTGAACTCTCCGACGACGGCGCCCGTGACCGACAGCGTGAAGCCGTTGCGGAGGCCGGTGAGGATGTGCGGCATGGCGAGCGGCAGTTCGATGTGCCACAGCAGCCGGGCCGATCCCGCACCGTCGAGCCGTGCGGCGTTGATGATGTCGCGCGGGATCTGGCTGAGGCCGAGGGCGGTGTTCAGCATGATCGGGAAGAACACCATGATGGCGCAGAGGGCCACGATGGGCAGGAACCCGGGCCCGATCCACAGCAGCAGGAGCGGCGCCAGTGCGATGGCGGGGATGGCCTGGGAGGCCGCTGCGTAGGGCTCGATGATCCGCCGGGCGATCACCGACTTCGCCACCAGATACCCGAGGGGAATGGCGACGACCGCGGCCAGCGCGGCCCCCGTGAGCGCCTCCCCCAGGGTGGTCAGCGCGGCGGCGACAATCATGGGGCCGCTCAGCTCGGACAGCAGCCGGTCAAGGATGGCCGAGGGGGCGGGCAGGAAGATGGGGCGGACGATCCCAAGCCGGCTGGCGGACTCCCAGGCCAGCAGCACGAGCAGACCGACCACGAGCGGCAGGGCGCGACGTCCCGTTGCCGTTGGCACCGTGCCCCTTCCCGCTCCGGGGTACGGCGGCAGGCGCGCACGGGTGTGCGCGCTCCGTCTTCTCCCATCCGGACTTTGACCGTCGGCCCTGGGATTCCACCAGGTCGGCCGCACCTTGGTGCGGTTCGCGGGCTCTCACCGCCGGTTCGGAATTTCACCGACCCCGAAGACACCCCCAGTATAGGGGGTCAGCGGAGTGCGGCGGGACACGCCCGCCCAGCGGCGGAGGATCAGTGGTGGAACGCGGACGCCGCGAGCTGTCGCAGCGTCTCGACCTCCGCGGCGGCGTCCTCGGCACGGTACACCGCGGAACCGGCGACGAAGTTGTTCGCGCCCGCGGCGGCGGCACGTTCGATGGTCTGCTGGGACACACCGCCGTCCACCTGGATCCACACGTCGAGGCCGGACTTGCGGACCGCCTCCCGGGTGCGTTCGATCTTGGGCAGCATCACGTCCAGGAAGGACTGGCCGCCGAACCCGGGCTCGACCGTCATGATGAGGATCATGTCGAACTCGGGGAGCAGGTCGATGTACGGGGCGATGTCGGTCGCGGGACGCAGGGCGAGGCTGGCGCGTGAACCCAGCCTGTGGATCTCGCGCGCGAGCCGCACCGGCGCCGTCGTCGCCTCGGCGTGGAAGCTGACGGAGTAGCACCCCGCGTCCGCGTAGGCGGGGGCCCACCGGTCGGCATTCGCGATCATCAGGTGGGCGTCGACCGGCAGGGTCTTCTGCTTCAGCAGCGCCTCCACCGTGGGCATGCCCATGCTGAGGTTGGGGACGAAGTGGTTGTCCATGACATCCACGTGCACGTAGTCGGCATTGGAGATCCGCTTCACCTCCGCTCCCAGGTTCAGGTAGTCGGCGTTCAGGATCGACGGAGAAATCACAATACCCACGGCTCGAAGTCTAGGCGTCCTTCCGGAACAGGGCACCGAACATGGCGTCGGTTGCATGGACATGTGGCCACAGCTGGGCGACGCCGGGAGTCGGGAAGTCCGGCGGAGTCACGAGGTCCACCCCGCCCACCAGTGCCGGCGCATCGAGGAGGGTCACGGGGTGACGCCGGAGCGCGTCGAGCACCTGGGTGACCGTCTCGGCGGGGTGGGGTGAGCAGGTGACGTAGCAGACCAGCCCGCCGGGCCGCACCGCCGCGACCGCCGAGTCCAGCAGGTCCCGCTGCAGGCGGATGAGGTCGGCGAGGTCCTCCGGGGTCCGCCGCCACCGTGATTCCGGACGCCGGCGCAGCGAGCCCAGCCCGGTGCAGGGGGCGTCCAGGAGCACCCGGTCGAAGAAGTCGGGGTTGTCCTCCCCGATGACGCGACCATCGCCCACGACGACGTCGACCACCTCGCGGTTCGGCCGCACCGCGCGGCGCACGAGGTCGGCGCGATGGCCCGCGATCTCGTTGGCGATCACCCGGGCGCCCCGCTCCCGCGCCCGGGCGGCGAGCAGGGCCGTCTTCCCGCCGGGCCCGGAACACATGTCGAGCCAGCGGTCATCCGGCCCCTCGAGCGGCGCATCGGCCGCGAGCAGGGTCATCAGCTGGGAGCCCTCGTCCTGCACCGCCACCCGGCCGGTCGCCACTCCCGGAATGTCGGCGGGCAGCCCACCCGCGAGGCGCACGCCGTACGGGGAGTACGGGGTGGGTTCCGCCCCGCGCAGCGCGGCGAGAAGGTCGTCACGATCGGCGAGGCCCGGTCGGGCCACAAGGGTGACGGCTGCGGGCGTGTTGTCCGCCTCGAGGAGGCTCTCCAGCTCGCCCGACCGGCCGTGCAGCGCCAGCGCCTGACGGAAGGCCCGGACGATCCACGGCGGGTGCGAGTGCCAGGTGGCGAGCCCGTCCGGTCCGGTCCGCAGCACCTCCCGCCAGTCCGCGAGCGTCCGGTCGGCCACGCGGCGCAGCACGGCGTTGGCGAGGGCGACCGGGGCGGGCCCGGCCACCACCTTGACGAGCTCCACGGTCTCGTGGACGGCAGCCCGGGAGGGGACGCGCATCGCGTGGATCTGGTGGGCGCCCATCCGCAGCGCGATGCGGAGGGCCGGCTGCAGACCCCGGACCGTCCGTCCCGCGAGACACTCGGCGATCATGGCGTCATACCTTCCCTGCAGCCGCAGGGTGCCGTAGACCAGTTCGGTCGCGAACGCCGCGTCCCGCCCCGCGAGCCCGTCGGCGCGCAGCGCGTGCGGCAGCGCGAGGTTGGCGTAGGCGTCGTCCACCTCCACCGCGGTGAGCACCCGGTGGGCGCACAGCCGCACGGGATCGGCCGCCGGTCGCGCCGCCGGCCGCCGGCCGCGCGGCGCGGGGCGCTCGCCGGTCACTCCCCCACCTCGAAGTGCGGCGCGTGCCGCAGTCCGCGCGCCCACGCGGCCGCGTCCATCCAGGGACGCCCCGCCGGGGAGACGGCCGTGAGCCGCACGGGAGCGGTTCCGGTGCCCACCCGCACCGCGCCACCGGAGGTGTCGATGACGCCGGGTGGCAGCGGCGGCCCGATCTCGGGAACCACCGGCGCCACCTTCATCCGGGTGCCGTCGGTCAGCACACCCCAGGCTCCGGGGGTGGGCGTGAAGGCGCGGACGTGCCGATCGACGACGTCCGCCGGACCCGACCACGGGACCCGCGCCTCCGCCGTCGTCACCCGGGGGGCGAGCGTCACGCCCTCTCGGGGCTGGGGCGTGGGCGGGACTCCCGCCGCGAGCGCGTCGAGCGCCGTCAGCAGCAGCCGCGCCCCGGACTCGGCCAGCGCCCCCAGCACCTCGCCCGCGGTCTCCCGCTCCCCGATCGGGCGGGTGCAGGAGGCGAGGATGGGACCGGTGTCGAGGGTCTCCTCCAGCAGGAACGCGCACGCCCCGGTCATGGTGTCGCCGGCGAGGATGGCGCGCTGCACAGGCGCGGCGCCCCGCCACCGTGGGAGCAGGGAGAAGTGCAGGTTGATCCAGGGGTGCAGGGCGAGGAGGTCACGCGGGACCATCCCGCCGTAGGCGACGACGACGGCCGCATCCGCCCGCAACGCCGCGATGTCGGTGACGGCCTCGCGCAGGGACACCGGTTTCAGGACGGCGAGGCCGGCGTCGGCCGCCACGGCGGCGACCGGGGAGGCGACCAGCCGGCGGCCACGTCCGCTCGGGGCGTCCGGCCGGGTGACGACGGCGACGACCTCGTGCGTGGAGGCGAGGAGAGCCCGGAGACTCGGCAGGGCGGGCTCCGGCGTGCCGGCGAAGATGATGCGCACGAGTGACCATCCTAGGTGACGGCCTCAGAGGTCGGCGGGGTCGAGCTGGACCCGGATGGGCGCCTGCTTGCGGGCGCTGCGCTCGCGCTGCAGCGCGCGGAGGGCGGCCGTCAGCTCCCGGCCCCGGGCGCGGGGAACCCGCACCAGCAGGGTGTCGTCCACGGGGCCGAGCACGTCGACGTCCGCCAGTCCGGCGAGTTCGCCGGCGACGGCGGTGAGGTCGGCGCCCGTGAGCCGCGCCACGCGCCACGCGGGCGGGAAGCGGAGCTCCGCCCGCTCGGCCAGTTCGCGCACCACCCAGGACGCCGGGTCCCACCGCACGCACGCCTGGCCCACGGCCGGCTCCGGGTGGCCGAGGATCAGCGCGGCACCGCCCTGGTCGGCGCTGCGGACAAGCGCCAGGGCGGTGAGCCAGCGGTCCAGGGCCACCGCGGCGGCGGTCAGGGCCGGGCGGGTGGTCGCCACGGCGGCGTCGAGGATCAGCGCCGCGGCGTAGCCTCCCTCCGCGAGCGGTTCCGCTCCAGGGGTGGCGATGACCAGCGCGGGCGCCCCTTCGACGTGGGTGAGGACGCCGGCCTGCGAGTCGGAGCGCACCACCCGGACGCCGGGGAAGGCGCGGCCCAGTTCGTCGGTGGTCCGTGCCGAGCCGACGGCGTACGCGGCCAGGCGGAGCGAACCGCACGCGGGACACGCCGCCGTGTGGCCCCGCCCGCACCACCGGCATCGCGCCGTCCCCGAGGCACCGATCTCGAGCGGCCCCCCGCAGGCGCAGCGGACCCGCCCGGCGCAGGACGCGCAGCGCACCGCCCGGAGGTAGCCGGCCCGGGGCACGTGGACCAGGACCGGCCCACGATCGAGGGCGGTGCGCACGAGCCGGAAGGCGGCCTCCGGCAGCCGGGAGGGGTCGCCCCGCAGGTCCCCCTCGTCGGGCACGGCCACCCGCGGCGCGCGCGCCCGCACCACGGCGCGGGGGGCGATCACCGGACGGGCCCAGCCGTCCGTGACGAACTGCTGCGCGACAACGCTGCGGGAGTATCCGCCCACGAGGAGCGCGCAGGAGCGGCGGAGGGCGAGGACGGCGAGCGCGGTGGGATAGGGGGCGTGCCTTTCGGACAGGTTGTCGTCATCGGGATCCCAGACGGCCGCGAGCCCGAGGTCGGGCACGGGCGCGAAGGCCGCCGACCGTGTTCCCACGATGATGTCCGCCTGGCCGCGCAGGATGGTCAGGAAGGCGCGGTATCGGGCCGCGGCGTCGAGGTCGCCGTGGTACACGACCGTGGGTGCGATCACCGCGAACGAGGCCGCCAGCTCCTCCGCCAGCGCGGTGGTCGGCACCACCACCAGCGCCCGGCGCCGGGACGAGAGCGTTGCCGTGACCGCGACGGCGAGGTCCGCCGCCCACGCGGGCTGGCGGCCCACGACGCCCGGGAGGGCGGTCCACACCGCGCGCGGGTTGGAGCCGTCGGCGAGCCGGCGCAGGAGGGCGGGTCCACCGGCGTACTCCGTCCAGCCCTCGGGGCGGGGCACCCCGGAGGCCACGGCGCGCTGCGTGGCGTCGGCATGCTGCTCGACCCGGGCGTGCCGCGGGGGGATCGCGAGCCGCAGAACATCGGACAGTGAGCCCGCGTGCGTCTCGGCGACCTCGCGGCAGAGGCGGAGCACCTCCGGGGTCAGCACCGGGACGGGGGACACCAGGCGGGTGAGGGGGCTCAGCCTGCCCGGGTGGGACGTCGTCGCGCCCAGGTCCACCACCCACCCCGGCGTCGCGCGCCCGGCGAGCGGGACGATCACGCGCACACCGGGCGTCACGCCGTCGAGGCCGGGGGGGACGGCGTAGTCGAACTCCTGGTCGAGGTGGAAGACGGGGGTGTCCAGCACCACTCGCGCGACCCGCTGAGGCTGCGGAGGTGCCGCGAGGTCGAGCGGGAGCTGGGCGGTCACGCCTCCGCGCCGCAGGCCGCCCGCAGAGCGGCGGCGCGGTCGGTGGATTCCCAGGTGAAGTCCGGCAGCTCGCGGCCGAAGTGGCCGTACGCGGAGGTGGCCCGGTAGATCGGGCGCAGCAGGTCGAGATCGTCGATGATGGCGGCCGGGCGGAGGTCGAACACCTCGGTGATCGCCCGCTCGATGCGCGCCGGGTCCACGGTGTGGGTGTCGAAGGTCTCGACGAACAGCCCGATCGGGTGGGCGATGCCGATGGCGTAGGCCACCTGGACCTGGCAGCGCTCGGCCAGCCCTGCCGCCACCACGTTCTTGGCGACCCACCGCATCGCGTAGGCGCCCGACCGGTCGACCTTCGACGGGTCCTTCCCGGAGAAGGCGCCGCCCCCGTGCGGCGCACTCCCCCCGTAGGTGTCCACGATGATCTTGCGCCCCGTGAGGCCCGCGTCACCCATCGGACCGCCGATCACGAACCTGCCGGCCGGGTTGATGTGCACCTTCATGCGGGAGGAGTCGAGGTGGGGCGCGTGGCGGGCGAGCATCGGCCGGATCACCGTCTCCAGCATCGCCTCCTCCAGCTCGGCCCGGTGCAGGTCGCGGTGGTGCTGGGTGGAGAGCACCACCGTGTCCACGGTGCGCGGCACCGTCCCCTCGTACCCGATGGTCACCTGCGACTTGCCGTCCGGTCGCAGGCCGCCGACGATGTGCTCCTTGCGGACGTGTGCGAGCTGTTCGCAGATCCGGTGAGCGAGGAGGATCGGGAGGGGCATCAGGACGGGCGTCTCGCTGCACGCGAAGCCGAACATCATGCCCTGGTCGCCCGCACCCTGGCGGTCGAACGCGTCGCGCGCTCCACCGGTGCGCGCCTCGAGGGCCTCCCCGACGCCGCCGGCGATGTCGGGCGACTGCTGGCCGATGGACACGGAGACGCCGCACGAGTGGCCGTCGAAACCGATGTCGGATGACGTGTAGCCGATCCGGCTGACCTCGTCGCGGATGATCTGCGGGATCTCCACGTAGCCCGAGGTGGTCACCTCGCCGGCCACGTGGACCAGCCCCGTGGTCACCATCGTCTCGACGGCGACGCGGGCGTCAGGGTCCTGTTCGAGAATCCCGTCGAGGATGGAGTCCGAGATGCGGTCGCAGACCTTGTCGGGATGCCCCTCGGTGACGGACTCCGAGGAGAAGAGGCGCAACGTCACGCGGTCATCCTAGCCGCGACCGGTGGCGGGCGATCTCCCGCACCACGGCCCGGGCGACCTCGGCCTTCGTCCCCGCGGCGCGCGCCACCTCCGCGCCCTGCGCGTCGAGGATGACGACATCGTTGGGGACGTCCCCGAAGCCGGCGGTGGCGGAGACCTCGTTGAAGACAAGGAGGTCCGCACCCTTCCGCCGCGCCTTCGCCTCGCCATGTGCGCGGGCGGTGGCGGCGTCGTCGCCCGTCTCGGCGGCGAAGCCCACGATCGTCTGCCCGGGACGCCGCCCGGCCACGAGGCCGGCGAGGATGTCGGGAGTCTGCTCCAGGTGGAGGACGAGCCCGGAATCGCCGGACTTCTTGATCTTGTGCTCCCCCGCGACGACGGGCCGGTAGTCGGCGACGGCGGCTGCCATGACGACGATGTCGGCCCGCGCCGCACTCGCCACGACCCGCTCGGCGAGTTCCGCGGCGGAGACCACCCGGGTCACCGTGGCGGG
>JALHDK010000292.1 GCA_022838965.1 Actinomycetales bacterium
GCCTACGCGTGGCGGCCTCGTTCGCCGCGTGGGTTGGCTGTGTCCGCTTTCCAAGACTGCGGCCGCGGGCCGCGTCAGATGGAGGATCACTGATGAAGAGGGCATCACTCGCGGGAGTGCTGTTGCTGGTGTGCATGGTGGCGCTGGGCGCGACGGGTGCGATCGCCCAGGGGACCGCGGCGCCGACGCCCAAGATGGCGGCCGTCCCCTTCGCCGCGCTGCCGGGCGTGGACGCGGAGCTGTCCTGCCGCTTCTGGTCGGGCGTCATGGATCAGCTGGAGGGCGCCCCGGTGGAGCTGCTCACGGGAGGGACCCTCGCCCGGGTGGTCAGGGGCGTCTCGTCGCCCCTGACCGGCATAGTCGAGCAGGGGCTGCAGACGGCGGCGGGGCTCGTGGGAGCTGACTGGGTCCTCGGAGGGACGCTGGAGCCGGTCGACGGAAAGGTGCGCGCCCAGGGCGTGGCCTTCCGCGCCTCGGACGGCACCTTCGTGCGCACCCCGACCTACACCATCGAGGAGGGAGAGCGCGACAAGGCCGTTAGCGAGATGTCGGCCTTCCTAGTCGGGCTCTGCCTGACGGGCACCCCACGACCGGCCCAGCCGCGGGACGTAGCCCGCGACAACGCGGTCGTCTCGGCCGCGACGCACCTCGCGGCAGCCCTCGTCGCCACCACTCCTGACGCCGCCGAGGCAGAGGTGGCGGCCCTCGTGTCAACGGTCTCCGCCTACATCGGCTCGACTGCGCCCCCGTTCCCGGTGGGCAGCTTGAGCGATCTACTGCGGAGCGCGCTGGTCGTTCGGCCTAGCTACGTCAACGCCGTGGTGGCGCTCGGCGAGCTGCATCTCGTGCGCGGCGCTGCCTCTGATGCCGCCGCGGCCTTCGACTGGGCGGCGGAACTGACGGGGGATGGCGACTCAGCCGTCATCTTGGCAGACGCCTACCAGCGCGTGGGGCGCTATGACGAGGCGATGAAGGTTGTCACGGACGCCATGGCGGCGGGGCGGAGCACGCCGCGGCTCCATAACCTGATGGGCCTCCTGCAGTGGAGGCACCTGAAGGACCTCACGGCGGCGGCCGCGTCATTCCGTCAGGCGATTACTCTGGACCCGACGGGTCCCGCGGGCCTGCCCGCCCGGTTCAACCTGTCGTCCCTCCTGCTCACCCAGGGCCAAGCCGACGAGGCCCTCGCCCTGCTCGATGAGGCGCTCGTGTCGTCGCCCAATGACGCGAACGTGCACTTCAACCGTGGCCTGGCGCTGCATACCATCGCTCGGCGCGATGAGGACGCGAACCGCCTGAACCTCGCCATGGATGAGTACACGAAGGCCCTGGAGCTCGACGCCAGCCACGCGAAGGCCCACTGCAACATGGGCGTCCTGCTCGCGCAGATGGGCGACTCCGAGGGCGCCATCGTCCACTACCGCGCAGCCATCGCGGGGGACAGCTCCCTCGCGGTCGCCTACCGCAACCTCGCCATCGCCTATGAGCAGCTTCGGCAGTTCCCCGAGGCCGCGCAGACGTGGCGCGACTATGCCGGCCTGCCGTCGGTGCAGGCCACCCTCGCGCAGGAGGCGCTGGACCGGGCCGCTCAGCTCTCCCCGAGCCCGTAGGGCACATCAGCATGAAAGCGAAGGGGCGGGAGCCAGTCGGCTCCCGCCCCTTCCGTGTACGCCGCTCTGAGGGGTCGCTCTAGCAGAAGACATCCCTCTCGCCCGAGGCAACGCGGTCGAGCATCTTCCGCGCCCTGGCAGCCGCTTGCTCGGGCAGTCGCGCCATGTTCTCCTCGATGCACTTCGTGCCCACGGCGACGGTCTCCGGGCTGCCGTAGTCCAGCAGATACTCCAGGAATGTGGCGAGACCGTTCGGATCGCAGTGGTGCTTGATCTCCCCCGGCTTGGCCAGATCCATGAAGTCC
>JALHDK010000293.1 GCA_022838965.1 Actinomycetales bacterium
CTACACGGTGATCCGGTTCGCGCTTCAGGAGGACTGGGAGGGCATCATCAAGCGCTATCCCTCGATCTTCGGAGGGAGCACCCAACCATGACCTACGCCGTCGGTTCCCTGGTGAAAGCGCGCGGGCGCGAATGGGTGGTCCTCCCCGATTCTTCCGCCGATCTGCTCGTCCTGAGGCCGCTCGGCGGCTCCGATGACGAGATCACGGGCGTCTACCTGCCCCTTGAGCCGGTGTCCCCGGCGACCTTTGACCTGCCCGACCCGGCCCACGTGGGCGATTACCGTTCGGCGCGCCTGTTGCGCGATGCCGTCCGCCTGGGGTTCCGCTCCAGTGCCGGCCCGTTCCGCTCCTTTGCCCGGCTCGGCGTCGAGCCGCGGCCTTACCAACTGGTCCCGCTCCTGATGGCGCTCAAACTCGACCCCGTGCGCTTGCTTCTGGCTGACGACGTGGGCATCGGCAAGACTATCGAGGCCGGCCTGATCGCGCGCGAGTTGCTCGACCGTGGCGACATCGAGCGCCTGGCGGTGCTCTGTCCCCCGCCGCTTGCCGAGCAGTGGCAGACCGAGCTGCGCGACAAGTTCCACATCGAGGGCGAGCTCGTGCTGCCCTCCACCGCCGCCCGGCTGGAGCGCGACCTGTCCATCGGCGAGTCGCTCTTCGAGCGCTACCCCTATGTCATTGTCTCGCTCGACTACATCAAGTCCGACCGACGCCGCGAGGAGTTCCGCCGCGCCTGTCCCGAGTTCGTGATCGTCGACGAGGCCCATACCTGCGCCTTCGGTGCCGAGCGGGGCGGGCGCCACCAGCGCCACGAGTTGATCCGCAGCCTGGCCCAGGATTCCGACCGGCACATGGTCCTCGTCACCGCCACGCCCCACAGTGGCAAGGAGCATGCCTTCCGCTCGCTTCTCGCCTTCCTGGATCCGGACTTTGCTGAGCTGCCCGAGGACCTCACCGGCGAGGCCAACCTCCGCCACCGGCGGCGCCTGGCCCAGCACTTCATTCAGCGACGCCGGGCCGACATTCGCACCTACCTCGACGCGGACACCCCTCTCCCCGCACGGGAGGACCGCGAGGAGAGCTACAAGCTGAGCCCTGACTACCGGCGGCTCTTCGACCGGGTGCTGGCCTATGCCCGTGAGTCGGTGCTCGACAAGACAGGTGGGGCTTTCCATCAGCGCGTCCGCTGGTGGTCCGCGCTGGCGTTGCTGCGCTCGCTCGCCTCGAGCCCCGCCGCCGCTGCGGCAACGCTGCGCAACCGCGCCGCGCCCGCCGAGGCCGAAACTGAGGAAGAGGTCGACGAGATTGGGCGCCGCACGATCCTCGACCTGGTCGTTGACGAGGCCGCCGACGGCTCCGACGTCACCCCGGGCTCCGACCCGGGCGATGGAGAGGACGAGGGCCAGAGCAACCGCCGCCGACTCCTGGAGATGGCGCGCATGGCCAACAGCCTTACCGGCGCGAAGGACGAGAAGCTGACGAAGGCCGTGGCCCTCATCAAGGGACTGCTCGATGACGGCTTCCACCCGATTGTCTTCTGCCGCTTCATCCCCACGGCGGACTATGTTGCCGCCGAGCTGCGCGCCCGCCTGCCCAGAGGCGTGGAGGTCGTGCCCGTGACCGGCCTGCTCCCGCCTGCGGAGCGGGTGGTGCGCGTGGCGCAGGCCGCGGCGTCGCCCAGGCGGGTCCTTGTGGCCACGGACTGCCTGTCGGAGGGCATCAACCTCCAGGAGGCCTTCGACGCCGTCGTGCACTATGACCTCTCGTGGAATCCCACGCGCCACGAACAGCGCGAGGGCCGGGTCGACCGCTACGGCCAGCCGCGCCGGACCGTGCGCGTGCTCACCTACTACGGCCTCGATAACCAGATCGACGGCATCGTGCTCGACGTGCTG
>JALHDK010000294.1 GCA_022838965.1 Actinomycetales bacterium
TGGTCCTTGTCGTCTCGGAGGATGTCTCGCAACACCCATCCCAGCGCAAGGCCACGAGCCCTTGCGTCAACGACCCACCACGCTCAACTACGAGTAGCCATCATAGGAGCCGGCCAGACGCCCCCCACATACTTTGGTCCCAGGCCGCCTCGCGAGCTGGCACGCAGGTCACCCGTCCCGGAGACCGAGGCGCATCACGACGGCGTCCTCGCGGATGTGCTGGTAGTAGTTCCGGCGCCGCCCGATCGGACGGAAGCCGTGCCGCAGGTAGAGGCGCTGCGCGACGTCGTCGGACGCCCGCACCTCGAGGAGGATCTCGGCGGCACCCCGGTCGCGGCACGTCCGCACGAGGTCGGCCAGCAGGCGGGATCCGAGCCCCCGCCGTTGATGCGCCGGATCCACGCCGATCGTGAGGACCTGCGCGGTCTCATCGAGCAACACCCCGCCCCACGCCACCAACCGGCCGTCGACGTCGATACCCCGGTACACCCTCGACGGGTGCGTCAGTTCCTCGAGGTACATCCCCCGCGTCCACGCCTCGGCGCCGAACAGGACCGGCTCCAGTTCGAGGATCCGGGGCAGATCGGCCACGCTGAGGGGGCGGGGCTCGCCGGAGGCGCCTCCGCCGGTGGCGCGCCCGCCGGCGGCCGGGTCGTCAGTGGGTGGCACGCTTCCGCCCCGCTGCCGCGTGCACGTCCGGCCGCCGGAGGTACAGCGGCGCCGTCGGGAGCGGCAGGCCGGCGTCGAGCCGGGCGCGCACCACGCGTGCAGCGACACCCGCATCGAGAGAGATGTCCCCGCCCGGGAGGTCCGCAGGGTACAGCCGCGTCCCGGGGCCGACGAGGACGCTGCCGGCAGGGACGATCACATCACGCGGCGCGCCCACGGCGAGCTCGCCCAGCAGCCGCACGTCGTCGGGTCCGGCCGCGGCGAACGTTCCGCTGTACACCTCCCGACGCCGCGCGTCCGTCACCACGGTCACCGGGCCGGCGGTCTCGTCGAGGGCCTGACGGGCCAGCAGCGCGAGACTCGGCACGCCGTACACCGGGATGCGACGCGCCAGGGCGAACGCCTGGGCGCTGACGAGCCCGACACGCAGTCCGGTGAAGGGAGCCGGTCCCGTGCCCACCGCGACCGCCTCGACGGTCGCGTCGGCGAGCACGTCGGCGAGCATGCGGGCGAGGTGCTCCGCGTGTGCTCGCGGGTCGGGGGCCACCGCACGACGCACCCCTGCCCTCCCCACGAAGGCAACCCGCGTTCCGTCCGAGGTGTCGATGCACAGCAGGTCCACGTCAGTCCTCCCCGTCGTCCGGGCGGCGAACCCACACGATGACCCCGACGATCGCGAGCAGGCCCAGGAGCACGCCCGCCACCGTGGCAACCGGACGCACCTGCCCGCCGTCCGGCTCGACGGGGACCGCGGGCTCCTGGCCATCCCCGCCCAGCCGCGCCACGAGGTATCGCTGGTAGTCGGCGATGCCGATGCTGCCGGCCAGCAGCTCCCGGGCCTTGGCGGTCACCGGGGTCAGGATCTCCCCACCGAGGCGGAACCAGCCACCGCTGGCCTCGTCGCGGACGAACGCCGTCGACTGGAAGGCGGCGAGGTCGGACCCCAGGTCATCGTCCCACTCGATGCGGGGGTCCGTGACAGGGCCCCCGTCCTCGCGGGTGACCACGATGGCACCCACACCGGCGCCGTCCAGCAGAATGGGGGCCACCCAGTCACCCGACGGCACCACCGCCTGGTCCCAGGCGCGACCGGCGGCGTAGTCGTCCGACCACACGTGCACGCTCGTGGCGGGACCGATGTCCGCGGCGTCGAGCGCCTCGGGCGGCAGCCCCGAGGTCTCCGAGGTCGCCACCAGGGCCCGCCCCTCGGTCTCCAGCCACGCGGTCGCAGCACCGTCAGGTCGACGCCGTCCCAGCGGGAACCGTGGGCGACGATGCGCACGAGCCGCGCACCATCGTCGACGGGCTCGCCCGTGAGTCCACCGTGGGGTCGCTGGAGACGGATCTCGAGCCGGTCCTCGCTGAGCACCTCGAGACCCTCACCCCATTCGATGACGGTGACCGACTCGTCGAGGGACGAGTCGAGATCCAGGGTCTCGAGCTCGTCGAGCGAGTCGAGGCGGTAGGCGTCAACGTGCACGAGACCCGGCCCCGACCCCACCGGCCGGTGGGTGCGGGCGATGATGAAGGTCGGAGAGGCCACGTGGCCCCGCACCCCCAGCCCGGCGCCGATTCCCTGTGCCAGGGTCGTCTTCCCCGCACCGAGCTCGCCGTGGAGGAGGACCACGTCACCGGCTCGCAGCAGGCCCGCCAGCCGCTTTCCCAGGGCCCGGGTCTCCTCCGGGCTCGACAGGACTAGTTCCATTGCTCCTCCACGTGGACACGCGGCACCCGCGGCCCCACCTGGGTGGTGATGGTGTAGTTGATCGTGTCCGCGGCACGCGCCCACGAGTCGGCGTCCGGGCGTCCGGACGACGGAAGCTCGCCCGCCAGCGGGCCCCAGACGCGCACCAGGTCCCCCGGGACCGCTGTGGAGTCCGGTCCCAGGTCGACGATGAACTGGTCCATGCAGATCCGTCCCACCACGGCGGCGCGCGCGCCGTTGACGGTCACGAACGCCCTGTTGGATGCCTGCCGGGGAATGCCATCCGCGTACCCGAGGGGCACGACTCCCACGGTGGTGTCCCTGCTGACGGCGGCCGTGTGGCCGTACGACACCGGCGTGCCGGCCGGAAGCTTCTTGACGTTGACCAGTTCGGCCTCGAGGCGCATCGCAGGCACCAGGCCGAGGGCGGCGGGATCGGAACCATCCGGCGCCATGCCGTAGATGCTCACGCCTGTCCGGACCAGGTCGAAGTGGCTGTCGGGGTGCCACAGGACCCCGGCGGACGCGGCGAGGTGCCGCAGGGCCGGGCGGGCGCCCAGACGGGTGGCCGTCTCCACCGCCGCGCGGAAGATCGCGACCTGCTCGGCGGTGGTGGTGCTGTCCAGTTCGTCCGCCCGCGCGAGGTGCGACCAGACGCCCACGATCTCCAGCTCGGGGCGGGACAGCGCCTGCCGGACGAAGTCCGGCCACTGCTCCGGCCGCACGCCCCCCCGTGCCATCCCCGTGTCCACCTTGAGGTGGACACGCGCGCGGCGTCCGAGATCAGCCGCCGCGTCCGCGACGTGGTCCACCGCCCATGGTGCGTTGAGCGAGAGGTCGATGTCCTGCGCGATGGCCGGGCGGACATCGGCCGACGGCGAGAAGAGCCAGCACAGCATCGGGACGCCGGGAAGCTCGGGGCGTTGCTCCAGCGCCTCCGCCAGTTGCGCCACGCCCAGCCACGAGGCTCCGGCTTCCACCGCTGCCCGTGCCACCGCCACGCCACCGTGCCCGTAGCCATCAGCCTTGACCACCGCCATGAGGGCGGCGTCCGTCCGCGCGGCGAGGGTGGCGACGTTGTGGCGGATGGCGGCGAGATTCACCACAGCGCGGGCCGGATACTGCATGCGGACATTGTCCCATCCCGGGGAGCGTCAGCGCGGCAGCCCGGCGATCACGGCGGGAACGCGG
>JALHDK010000295.1 GCA_022838965.1 Actinomycetales bacterium
CAGGTCCCGGCCCTCATGGTCTCGGTCATGAACGGGCGGCGCATGGGCGGCGGCTTCATGATGGCCCCCGACGGCCAGCCCGACGACGGTTACTTCGACCTGTGCATCGCGCCTCAGGTCAGTCGCATGCGCATCTTCGCCCTGGTACCCCATTTCATGAAGGGCACCCAGGCAACCCAGCACCCCATCAGCACAGGGCGCACAAGCCGCGTGACGGTCACGGCGATCGATGGCACGCTGCCCGCGCACGCAGACGGAGAGACCGTCTGCACCGAGGGCTACCGGCTGGAGATGCAGGTGCTCCCCGCGCAGGTCGACGTCATCACACGCCGGGAGGCGTGAGATGGCATCCCGCATCAGACGCCCCAAGGCTCTGGCCCACGCCATCGTGACGGGCGCGATCCACGGGCTGCTGCACATCCTTTGCCGCATCGACGCCGCGGAAATGAAGCGCATCCCGGCCCGTGGCCCCCTGATCCTCGTGGCCAACCATATCAGCTCGCTCGAGGTTCCCATCGTCTACACCCAGTTGCAGCCCCGTCCCGCTACGGCGCTTGTCAAGGCCGAAACGTGGGAGCACCCGCTCCTTGGGCCGCTGGCCAGCCTGTGGGGCGCCATCCCGCTGCACCGGGGGGAAGCCGACGCGGAGGCGTTCCGCCTGGGGTTGGAGGCGCTGGGCCAGGGCAAGATCCTTGCCGTGGCCCCTGAGGGGACCCGCAGTCACGGCCCCCTGCAGCGCGGGCTCCCCGGCGTTGTCCTGCTCGCCCAGCGGAGCAAGGCGCCGCTGATGCCGATAATCTACTATGGGCACGAGGGATTCAGGGACAACCTGCGCCACCTGCGGCGCACCGACTTCCACGTGCGCGTCGGCGAGCCCTTCGTCATCGATGCCGGTCCGGGCCGTGTGAGCGGCGAGGTCCGCCAGGCGATCGCCGACGAGATCATGGTGCGCCTGGCGATCCTGATGCCGCCGGCATACCACGGCACCTACGCGGGACTGTCGCCTGCGCCCGGCACCTACACGCGCAACATCACGCTGGACTAGGCAGTACGGGAACTGCCCAAACGCTTCGTTGAGCTGATGGCTGGAATTCGTGGTGACGACTTCAGTCGTTCCGCTGCCACAGCAGGCGCGCTCAGCAGACTGGGCGGCCGCAGAACCGATGAATCGGTTCCTGCGCACTAACTTGGCGGACCACTCGTCAGCACGGAAGCTGACCTTGTTGGCGACAAACTCGCACGTGTCTGCCTAAACGGCTAACCGAGCTCGAAGCCCTCCGCCCGGTGCCGCGCGATCAGCGCAGCATCGAGTCCTGCGCGCAGTGCCTCCGCCCGTGCAAGCACCCGCCCCAGCCACGATTCGCTCGCGCCGTCGCCGAGGAGCGCCCGGGCCAGCCGGGTGGCGTCCCCGGGGTCCACGCCGGAGCGGCCGAGCTCGGCGCGTGCCTCGCGGAGGAGCTCGCGCATCCTCACCCCTGGCCGGCGCTCTTCAGCCGCTGCGCCTCGTCGAGCTGGATGGCGGAGTTGATGACCGGGTCGAGGGCACCGCCGAGCACGGCGTCCAGGTTGTAGGCCTTGAAGCCGGTGCGATGGTCCGCGATGCGGTTCTCGGGGAAGTTGTAGGTGCGGATGCGCTCGGACCGGTCCACGGTGCGCACCTGGGAGCGGCGGGCCTCGGAGGCGGCGGCGTCGGCCTCCTCCTGGCGGAGCTGCATGAGGCGGGAGCGCAGGACCCGCAGTGCCGCCTCCCGGTTCTGCAGCTGGGACTTCTCGTTCTGCATGGAGACGACCACCCCCGTGGGCAGGTGCGTGATGCGGACTGCGGAGTCGGTGGTGTTCACCGACTGGCCGCCGGGGCCGGAGGACCGGTAGACGTCGATCCGGAGGTCGT
>JALHDK010000296.1 GCA_022838965.1 Actinomycetales bacterium
CCTCCGCTGAGCCTCCTGGTCAACAACGCTGGCTTCGGCAGGCCGGGGCGGTTCCACGAACTGGATCCGGCCGCCCATACCGAGATGCTACAAGTGCACTGCTCCGCCACAGTGCTACTGACCCGGGCCGCCTTGCCGGGCATGGTGGCCAGCCGACGCGGCGGCGTGATCAACGTGTCGTCGATCGCGGGGCTCCTCGGCGAGGTTGGCGGGCCCATGTACAGCGCGACGAAGACCTTCCTCGTTCAGTTCACGAGGAGCCTCCACTCTGAGCTGCGGGGCACGGGGGTACGGGTCCAGGCGCTCTGCCCCGGCCTGGTACGGACGGAGTTCCACGACCAGAAGGGGTACCATGGCGTGCGCGACGCGAGGTATCCCCGTTGGTTCTGGATGCGTCCGGTGGACGTGGTATCGGAGTCGCTCGCTGCCCTCGACCGGGGCAAGGTGGTTCTGGTCCCCGGCTTGCGCTACCGGCTCCTGCTGGCCATGGTGAACAACCCCATCGGTCGAGCTCTCGCGGACCGCTATACGGACCGCCTGGTCCAGCGCTAGGCGTACAGTGAGGTCTCTCCCCCGATGAGATCCTCCAGGGCGGCGGATGTGGCCCGCACGGCATCGATCTCCTCCGCCAGCTCCTGGCGCTCCAGATTCGTCACTCCCCGTTCCGATGTGGCGAACTTGAGCACCCGGGTCTGCAGTCCCTCCAAGGTGGTCTGGATGTTCAGGATAGCCGCCTCGCACCGAAGAGCGGCTCGCCGCAGATCCTCCAGGTCGGCGATCCTGCGGTCTACCGAGGCGATGGCCTCGTCGAGCTGCCGGCGGATCACCGGATCATCCGACTCGTCGCGGCGCCGCGCCAGAGTTGCCCGGTCCTCCTCGATGCCAGCTAGGTCGGCCATTTCGCGGTGGTCCAAGGCGCGCTGGTAGTTCTGGGCGAGGCGTACGGCCCGGGCAGTGAGGTCGGAGACCTCATCGACGACGGGCGCGAGGGCCGCGCGCACCTCGGCCACGCGCGTCCGCGATAGGCGGCGGATCTCCGACTCCAGGGCCACGACGCCGTCGGCGAGTTCCCGAGCCCTGCCTCGCAGTTCGGCGGGCAGACGTCGAGCCCCGCGTGGCGCTCTCGGCCCGCGAGACCACGCCAAGAGCAGGCACCCGACGGCGGCCAGGTACAGGAGGGTGGCGACGGGAACGGCAGCCTGACGAAGGGAGGGGGCGGAGAGAAGGCCCACGGCGAGGCCGAGGAACGCCAAAGGGTGCAGTAGCGCCCGGACAAGGAGCTTGCTGGTTGAGTCGCGCTCGGGATCCTGGCCGCTATCGACCATCATCGTCACCGCCATAGGGCACAGTAGAGCCTAGCGCCACCCGGCGCCACTCCAGACGCGGGGGACGGCGCCGCGTCACACCGTTTCGAGTCCTAACGGCTGGGCGGTATGGCGCTCCGGCCCGACGCTGCTCCCGGGACGGTACCGGCGGCCGGTGGTTGGGGCACAGTCGGCGGCTGTCCAGGGGGAGGGGCGCCCGCGCCGAGCTGTCCGACGCCAGGCTGTGAGGGGGCGGGTAGCGTCGGCGCCTCGACCCCGGGAGGACCACCGGAGCCCGGGATCATTCCACGGCCTTCAGCATTGGAGGCTCCTTGAGTCACGTTCTCGACCCACTCCCTGCCCGTGAGGTTCACCGACTGCGCCTGCTGACGCCTGATCAGGGAGAAGCCGCCTATGACCACGACGACGCCCAGCGCGATGAGCCAGAGGCGCCACATCGTGGTGAAGCGCTCCTCCTTGCTCTTGGCCCCCCACCAGTCCTTGAGCCACGAACTGGCTTGTTCGAGGGCGCCTTGCTCTTGCGGGGCTGGTGAGTTGGTCATCGGATCCTCCTGGTCGCTG
>JALHDK010000297.1 GCA_022838965.1 Actinomycetales bacterium
AGTCGCCCAGCAGAGGGTTCTGAGGCTCTCGGAGCGCGGCGCGCACCTTCCCGCCACACAAGCAGCACCACCGACGAGTGGTGCACCGCGAGGCAGGAGGCAAGCTGATGGACGAGCAGGAGGAGCAGCGGCAGTCGGGAGCGAAGCTCCGACCGCGTGAGGCCCTGGTGGGCTACATCGACTCCGACCCCATCCTCCGATACGGCCAGAGCGGGGTGGCGCGCTTCTACGCCCGCGTCGGCGTCGAGTACTACCGCGCCGACGGTGACGACTCGTTCACCAAGACCGGCACCACGTTCCACGACATGGTGATCTTCCGCAAGACCGCCGAACGCGCCAAGGAAACCTTCCAGCCCGGCGATCACTTCATCGCCCAGGGGTACGTGCGCGAGTACACCGACCAGCACGGCAACGAGCGCGAGGAGTTCGTCGCCAAGAAGATCGGGCACGACGGCATGTGGACGCCCTACACCGTCGACCGCGACGCGCAGCAGCAGGCAGCCGTGCAGCGGCAGTCACCTGCTCTCGACCGCAGCCAGGCGTTCGAGCGTCACGACCGGCCCCCGCAGCAGCGCGAGCCCGCTGTGCTGGCGCAGTAGGAACGGGCCGACGCCATGAACAACGACGAGGACTTCGTACCGGAGCAAGACGAGCCCGAACCCGACCTCGACAGCCAGGGTGGTGCGGTCGGGCCGATGCTCGACGAACCGCCCGGCCCGATCAACTGGAACCTGCTGACTGCCGACGACGCGGAGGCCGCGTGGCTGGAGCTGAACCAGTGGGTCAACTGGCTTCGTACCACCTACGGCTTGCCCGCATCGGTGATCCCTCCGATGTGGCACCGGCATCCCGAACTGCACTGGGAGTTGTCGGCGTTGCACACGCACTGGCTGTGCGCCTACGACCCACAGCAGAACGGCAGCGCACCGATCGGCTGGCACCGAGACTTCGCCGATGCCCGGCAGCGGCTGCGCGATTGGGTCGCCGCCTGCGGCACCCGGCTCGACCGAGACCGGCCGACTCGCCAGACCGTCTGGCCCGGCGAGGCCGAGGCCGAACCGATCGAGGACACTCCGATCACCGACCGCGACGAGGACTTCGTGGCGTTCGTCATCGCCGACGTCGAACGCCGCCACGAGCTCGAAGCCGACTTCTACGCCACCCTCAACCCTGAGACCGGCGAAGTCACCTGAGCCATCGCAACCACCAGAAGCGGGGCCGACCCACCTCACCAGAAGGGTCGGCCCCGCTACACACGTCTGTGCTCAGCCGCCAAGGGCGAAGCCCCGGTGCGACGGCGAGCGCACCAGCTGCTCCGAAGCCGCGAACCGGGCAGGCGGTCGCTGGACAGCGGAGTGGGTTGGCCTTGCGGGGCGATCCAGTGCCGTGGAAGACAGGTCGTAGCCGCCCCACGGTGAGTATCCAGGAACGTGACGGGTGCCGTAGGACTGGCGTTCGGTGATGATCGGCGCGCCGGGGATCTGCATGTGCTCGGGGTAGCGCTGCTCGATCCACCGCAGCGCGACCTTGGTCAGCCCGGTCTCCGAGCGCACGCGCACGGCCTGCGGAATCACAGGCAGGTCACGCCACCCCGGTATCGCGTGGTCGTGCCATGCTTCGACCGCTTCGTTCTCGTCGCCGGCGGGCGAGTGCCACTCGCACGGCTCGCACACCAGCATCGTCAACAGATCGCCCGGCCCCGCTGCGCGGGGTTCGGGGCGCAGATCGGCTGAGAACGCCTCAGCACGATGCTCGCCGAACTCCACGGAGCCGTGCGCGATGCTCCGATGCCACATGTGGCTGCGCCCGATCGAGCCGAAGCCGCCGTTGAGGAACTGCCAGTGCGCGAACGCCTCGTCCAGCATCGCGGGCGGG
>JALHDK010000060.1:0-2311 GCA_022838965.1 Actinomycetales bacterium
GATCGAGATCGAGGACGCGTACTACGCTGACCTCGAATCAGGCCTCCCGGCGACCGCCGGACAGGGAAACCGATAGGAACGAAACCCAGGCCGATTCAGTCGCCCAGCGCCACGCACGGGCGACCGTCGGCGTGGCAGGCGATGTTCGTCATGGTGCCGCAGGAACGACAGACCAGGTGGTGATGATGGCCGTCGATGTTGCGCTCGTACCGCACAGCGCTGCCCGCGATGTCGACCCGCCGGAGGAGCCCGGCCGAGACGAGCGCGTCGAGCAGGTGGTAGGAAGCCTGGACCGACAGTGATCCGATGCGCTCCCGTACCCCTGCGGCGACGTCGTCAGCGGTGAGGTGACTTCGCTCCGTCAGGAGGTCGAGCGCCGCGATCCTGGCGGCCGTCACGCGCAGGTGCCGGTCTCGGAGGAGATCGGCGGAGGAGGACATGAACCCACTGTAGACTCTACATTGGATCTATTCCAATATTTGACTACGTGGAGATGGAAGATGAGTGAGACCACAACTCAGCGTCGTGGTGGGGGTTCCTCGACCTTGTACGTCGAGCCGGAGGACACCACCAGAGGGGCGAGGCTCTCGCACTTCCCGGTCACGTTCTTCGCGACGGTCATGGGCCTCGCCGGCCTGGCACTCGCCTGGCTGCGCTCAGCGTCGGTGCTGGGCACGCCGCCCGGCGTCGGGCGGGTCCTCTTCTGGGTCGCTCTGGCGGTCTACGGTCTGGTCCTGGGGGCCTATCTCGTCAAGCTGGTCCGCCACCGGGCCGCGGTGCGCAAGGAGCTGAACCACCCCGCACGGCTTGCGTTCGTCCCGACATCGACGATTGCTCTCCTGCTCCTGGCGACCGCCGGGCAGGACATTGCGCCGGGGATCGCTTCCGTCCTGTGGTGGATCGGCACCGTCGGGCAGCTCACGCTGACGCTGTACGTGCTTTCCGCATGGATCGGTCGGCCGACCTTCGGGATGCACCACGTCACTCCGGCGTGGTTCATTCCCGTGGTCGGCATGATCGTGGTTCCCCTGGCCGGTGTGACGTTCGGCCCGATCGAGCTCTCGTGGTTCTTCTTCTCCGTCGGGCTGATCTTCTGGGCTGCGCTGCTGCCGATGGTTCTGAGCCGGCTGTTCATCCACGACCAGCCGGTTCCGGGCCAGCTGCTGCCGACCCTCGCCATCCTGATCGCCCCGCCTGCCGTGGCTCTGCTGTCCTACCTGCGACTGACCGGCGGTGGCCTCGATACGGCCGCCCGGATCCTCTTCTACACCGCGGCATTCTTCGCCTTGATGTTCGTCACCCAGTTCGGTCGCCTGTACCGTCTGCCGTTCTTCCTCTCCTGGTGGGCTTACGCCTTCCCCTTCGCGGGGTTGAGCGTGGCGACCACCGTCATGGCCCGCGAGATCGGTGGAGGTTTCCTGACGGTCGCGGCATGGGTGCTGCTCGTGGTCGTCAGTGCTCTCGTGGCGGTTCTGGCCGTGCGCACCGTCATCGCGATCGCCCGAGGGCGCATCTGCATCCCCGAGTAGGGGCGCAGGGCGCACTGTGGGGGCGAAGACCGGCACGGCAACGGGAAGCACCTCCCATGACCCGGAGTGCACGCCCGGTTCATCGGTGTGGATACTGCCGTGCCGCCGGTCTCTCGCCCGATCACTTCCCAGCCGCAGCGTGATCGAACGGCCTTCCTCCCGCATCAGGTGGCAGGCAGTTCGGCGATCTTGCAGGGGATGTCGGTGTCCGGGTTGAGGTGGTAGCTGGCGCAGACACGGTGGTAGCCATCGGCTATCTGGAGGGGGAAGCCACGGGACAGGGCGCCTCGCACGAGCAGGACGGGCGACAGTCGCTGGCCCGCCATGACCTTCGCGAGGTCCTTGCCAACGTGGTGGTCATTGGCGGGCAGGAGTGGCAGACCTGAAGCCCGCAGGATGTCCTTCGCCTTGTAGTGGGTGAGGGGTGCCGTGCGCAGGGCCGCGACCGTGGTCTCGACGGCGGTTGGTTGCGCCAGGAGCGAGAGGTAGGACTCGGCTGCGGGGTAGTCGTGTTCGTCCGGCTCCTCCTTCCAGACAATTCTCGGCATGTCTCCTCCTTGTCCTGCTCGCCGGGGCAGTCCGGTCAGATCGGCGCGTCCACGCCCTGCGGGTGCCCCGGGCCCAGCCGGGCTCAGGTCTGGTCGGGGCGGTGGATCTCGGGGAACAGTGCTCCCTGGGCTGCGATGGATCCCGACCTGCCGCCGCCGGGCCCGCGCAGGACGAAGCCTGCGGCGACGGCGAGGAGTGCGCCGAGGGTGGGTCCGGCCAGGTAGATCCAGACG